>JAUZPC010000478.1 GCA_030706105.1 Bacteroidota bacterium
ATAACAAGCTTGCAAAATTATACGAGAGACCGCCTAAACCTGTAGAGGAAGTTGAAATAGAAGCAGAAGAAGAGTAAAGAAAATTCTGATATTTTGATAGTGGTTGAGAACTCTCCCCTTTCCTAGATTATGGGCAGGCAGGAATGCCCGCCCTATAATTACTTTGTGTTATTATTTATATATAGGGTTTTTGTTGGACAGACATTCTTGTCTGTCCAATAATATCTTATGATTGGTGAATGGCTAATGCCCGAAATTGGCGGGGAAGGTTTCAGATACTCAAGCTGAAATCTGAGTTAACTAACCTGTAAAAAAAATAATAAAAGCGGCTCTACATCCCCTTTGTGTCGCCTTTAATCATTTGCCACACTGTCAATAGTACAATTTGCAAATCCAGCCATATAGTCCAATTCTGGATGTACCAAAGATCGTGTTCTATTCGCTTTTGTGTGCGGATAATGTTTTCTTTTTCATCTTTTACATCACCTCTCAGACCATGAATTTGTGCCCAGCCCGTAATTCCGGGTTTTACATTATGGCGCATCTTAATTTCTTCTACTATTTTACCATATTTTTCATGATATGCTAATGCATGAGGCCTTGGCCCTACAACTGACATATTGCCCAGAAGAACATTTATGAATTGCGGAAGCTCATCTAGATTTGATTTGCGAAGGAATTTACCAAAATTGGTTATTCGGGTATCACCTTCTTCGGTAACCGGAGTAAATTTATTTCCTTTACCTTTAGCTGTGTGCATAGTCCTGAATTTATAACAATTGAATGTTTTATTATGCACTCCTACCCTCTTTTGAACAAAGAAGACAGGCCCCCGGGAAGTCAGTTTTATTATTATTCCAATTAAAGGAAAAAGCCACCATATAAGCAGGGCAGATACCAAAATGGCAAAAATGATGTCGCTAAATCTTTTAACTATTCGCCAATGGATTTCGTCCAGCGGCTCGCTTCTTACGGAGATAACAGGGAAATTGCCCACCATACTGATTTCAAATTTTTTGGACATAAATCTGAAATAGTCCGGGATAATATGAATTTTCACAGCATTTTTATTCGCAATTCTAATGATGTTATCCAGCAGGTTGAAAGCAGAATCAGGGAGTGCTATTATCATTTCATCAATTTTATGGTTAGTCAAAACATTATCTAGAATGTTAGTTTTGCCAAGGATGTCGGGGCCTGTTTTAAAATCATCAATATAGCCGATAAATTTATATCCAAATTGGATATTACTGTCAATCATGGATTTAAAACTATTTCCGACACTTCCCGCCCCTATTATTATTATATTTCGTACGTTTAGTCCCTTTTTGCGCAAGGTTTTAAGCACTTTTCTAAAGAGAATAATTCTTAGACTGATCAAGAATGTTAATATAAAAGTATAATATATAATAAAATTACGGGTAAAGAGATCTTCTTTCAGTAGAAAGATAAACAGAATTGAGATAAGCAGTTGTCCCAGTACATTTTTTATCAAATCGATAAAATGAAAACTAAAGAATTTATTGTTGTCTTCGTAGAACCCAAATACATTTGTTGTGAAATACCAGCTCAGATTAAGTAAAGCTTCAAGGATAAACATTTTTGAATGTGTAAGCAAAATCTTAAAAGATTGTGCCTCAACAGCAGCTAAAAGGAAAATGGCATTTAACAATAATAAATCAATAAACAATCTAAAATAATAGATTGAGCGTTTATTCACTGTCATTTAACACTCCTGTGGTTTTCCCGGTTAGGAAAAAATCGATGGCTTTCAATATTTCGTTAAAATCAATGGCTTTCATACATGCACCTGTCCGGTCTTCGCAGTTATATTCAAATCCTAAATTAAGGCATGGAGCGCAGCAGTATTTGCTTGAAATACTAACACTGTTTTTATTCAACGGGCCCCATCTTAGGGCATTAGTAGGGCCGTGAAGAGCTACTAAGTTGCAACTGAGGGCGGAAGCCAGATGCATAATTCCGGTATTAACACTAATTACAAGAGAAGCCTTATGCAGGAGTGCGGCTGTCTCAGATAAGCTGTATTCACCGGCCTTATTGTAGAGATTGCTCTTGTCTTCGATATTTTTAATTAATAATTCAATTGATTCAAAATCTTCTTTCGAACCGGTAAAATAAATATTGAATTTCTTATCTGATAAGTAACTGATGATTTTTTCCCAATAGTCACCAGGAAGTTCTTTAAGAAATGACAAATATCCACCGGGCTTAGTATGGAGAACTGCAATTTTTTGTTCTTCGCTTTTCTGCTTAATTTTTATTGAAGGTAGAAAAGAGGACTTTTTTCCAAAAACATTTAGATTTTTAAGGTTGTTTACTTCGTGTGTAGTATCCAAATGGTTTATGCTTTTATCATAAACATAATGTTTAAATTGACCCGGAGTATTAAAACCGACTGTGTATTTAGCATCTGAAAAGAAAGTATAGATTGCACTCAGTCGTGACCATTGAGCTGAGTCAATAAAGGCATCAAAATTATATTTTCTAATTTGCCTAATTGTAAAGAGCGGATTGAAAAAATTAATTTCATCCATAGTATCATAATATCCAATCAATTTTACTACCGGCATAGTACTCTTAGGAGCGAAAATTGTAAT
>JAUZPC010000479.1 GCA_030706105.1 Bacteroidota bacterium
GGCTGGATCGGGAACCAGTGGTGCCCTTACTGCCCGTACCAATATCTTGAACTTGAGCATATGCAAAAAACAGCAGATATTGAAAAGAAATATGGTGTAAAGATATTGTTTGTTATGCCATACAGCAGCGACAGGGTTAAAGACTGGCTGGAGAAGTTCCCCGCTGCAATGCAGACGGTAGAAAATATTAAGAACCCCCCGCAGCAGCCCGCAAAGGGGAGCATACAGGAATACTATGTAAACTGGGCAAGGAACAGTTTCCCGCTCCAGTTTGAAGTAAGAGAAAATGACAGCCATAACGTAATTCCGGTGCTTTTGGATGAAAACCGTACTCTTTCCAGACAGCTTAAAATATTTACTAATTTTTGGGATGGCGTTTCTGCAGAGCAGAATATGGCCTCAGTCTTTATTATTGATAAGGACGACGTACTTAAATTTAAATACATAGGCCAGATGACCGAAGACCGTCCGAGTGTTCAGTTCCTGCTTGAT
This sequence comes from Bacteroidota bacterium, assembly GCA_030706105.1. Taxonomy (GTDB): domain Bacteria; phylum Bacteroidota; class Ignavibacteria; order Ignavibacteriales; family Ignavibacteriaceae; genus JAUZPC01. The sequence goes on from JAUZPC010000479.1 coordinate 493, forward strand.
GTAGTTAAGAATATGAAATAATAAAGCACTATTTATAATTTATGCCTTCCGCAAATAAATTACCTGCGGAAGGCATTGAAATATATAACATGGGTGGTTTAACAAATGGATAAATTCCCGCTTGGATCCCCCTGTGTCCCCCTTACGAAGGGGGATAAATACATCCGGATGGATATTCACGCAATCTCAAATCCAGCGGTAATTTAACAAATACATGAAAATACATTTTTTGCTGTGGTTCCTGAAACGTACCAAATAAAACCCTTTACAATTTAAAGTAAATGACACACATTTATATACTAAATTGGAGAGGTTTGAATGTCTTTTGTTAAAAATAGCCTTAAAAACATAGTTTACATTTCCTTACTCATTCTCTTTTTTGTTGATCTTGTAAAGGCCCAGGATGCATTTTCATTTGAAAAAGGGAGAATCAGAACTCCTGCCGGCAATACCAAAGCCCTTTTGCAGCCGCAAAAAGTGTATGATCAGTTAACTAAATACGATGTCAATTATTATAAGCTCAACCTGAATGTCAGCAATGCAAACACTTATATTAGCGGAAATGCCATCATCGGTTTAACCGTATTATCTGCATTGGATACGCTATGGGTTGAACTTATTGATTCGGTAAATGCAAGTACATACATGGTGGTCGATTCAGCCTTCATAAATGGAAATAAGTTTCAATATGTTCATCATGATTCTCTTCTAAGCATCCCTATCAATACACAACAGCCGGGTGCAAAAATAACGCTTCAGGTTTATTACCACGGCAACGGAGGGCCCGATGCGCTATCCAATTATGGATATTCGGGAGAATATTACACAACAACATGGTCGGAACCACAAAGTTCAAAAACATGGTTCCCGTGCAAGCAGGTCCTTGATGATAAAGCTGATTCCACTGAAATGGTAATAACAACAGAATCAACAAATAAAGTGGGTTCTAACGGATTACTTATTTCTGCAACAAATCTGCCGGATAGTAAAATAAGGTACGTCTGGAAATCAAAACACCCTATTGCTTATTACCTTATATCATTTGCGGCCGGCCCTTATATAGAGTATAATGTTTATGCAAAGATTGACGGATTGGCGGATTCTGTTTTAGTTCAGAATTATTTATTTAATAATGCCCAATTGCTTCCGCTGCATAAAGCCGCAATAGAAAAAGTAAAACTCTGCATAAACCTTTATTCGCGCCTTTTTGGCCCATTCCCTTTCAGAGACGAGAAATACGGGCATTGCGTTTATTCATGGCCATGGGGTGCTATGGAAAACCAGACAATGACGACTATAGGGTATGAGTATCTGGATACTACGGCAAATCTCTATGCCGGGATGGCATATTATTTTGGCGCACCGCACGAGCTTGCCCATTCCTGGTTCGGAGATTATGTTACCTGCGGAACCTGGAATGATATATGGCTGAACGAGGGATTTGCCTCTTATTGTGAATATATTGCGCTGCAGGAAATAGATTCACCTATAAATGCCGGAAAATGGATAGACGAAGCAAAAGCAACAACCATGTCCAGCCCCGGCGGAAGCGTATATAATCTGGGCTATCTTTCACAATATGATGGGTATAGAATAAATTATAAAAAAGGCGCTTTGCTTTTACATATGATAAGGTATGAGCTTAATAATGACTCGCTCTTTTATGACATATTAAAAACGTACGTAGCAAGATATGCTAACAAAACAGCAATCGGACTTGATTTTAAGGCAGTTCTTGAAGAGAAATCAGGGAAAGATTTTACCGACTTTTTTAATCAGTGGTACTTTGGTGAGGGTTATCCGGTATTTAACATCAGTGGAGTGCGAAATAGTGATTCGCTGGTAATAACCTCTCAGCAGACAAAATCCATTTCAACAGCGCCGCTATTTAAAATGCCTTTTATGCTTCAGCTAAAATATGCAGGAGGGGATACTACGCTTAATTTGTATCAGATGCATGTGACCGAAAGATTTATTATACCATTCAAAAAGAAAGTCACAAGCATTGTCTTTGATCCTAAGAACTGGCTCTTAGCAAATGCGTATACCAGAGTTACAGACGTGGAAGAAAGTGAGCCGGCTAAGGAGATAACATTCGGTTTATCACAGAATTATCCA
>JAUZPC010000048.1 GCA_030706105.1 Bacteroidota bacterium
ACTACAGGGCTTTCTTTTACCAAAACATTGTCAGCTGAAAAAGCTGAAGTAATGTTTATTTTATTGCTTCCCGGCACGAAAGGAGATGCAATGGGCGCAGGAACTGCAACAGGTTCCGCAATTGTTTGCTGCAGATCCGCAGTAAGCAAGGGTGCTATCTTTTGCTGAAATATATTACTGCTGATTGCTGTTGATGGTTCGTTGAAGGAGGCAGAAAGTTCTGCAATTAGCGTGGCCAAATCATGCTGCTGCATAAATGTATTTGTTATTTGGGGTTAACAAAGTGGCCGCGGCAGGTAAACAATCTCCGTATACGGAAGAAGGAACGGTTAAGTTGCCAGCCCGCATATAATTAAGTTTATAAATATAACAATAGATATTGAATCAATTATCAATTTATTGTAATCCTTTTATTAAGAAAATATCAAGGAGGTTACAATGGTTTATTTTTAAACCTTTTGTCTGAACCATGATTACAGGGATTGTCTGAACCATGATTAAAAGGATTATAAGATTACCATGATTTAAATATACCTCTTATTAATTCTGAAGATCCATTAATCAATCGACTCATGGTTCAGATTGCCGCGGCCCCAGGGTAAAGTCATTGCGAGGCGCACTAATAAACATCAAGGTTAGAAGAACTTGTTGCGCCGCGGCAATCTCTCCCCGCTTCTTGATGCGTGTCACCCGACATTCCCCGAGTCACAGCATCAAAAATTAATGGACATTTACGATTGCAGTTATAAAGCCATTCTACCCATTTACCTCGATGAAGGTTATTATAAAATCATTGCAGGAAATCTCCAGGGAAAAAGATAAAAGAAAACATTTACCAAAAGCAGGTACGCGATGACGTTTAGATGATCAAACACCTGCATCTCTGTAAAACCTTCGCTTAATCCCAATGACTTCCATACCCTGGCCCAAAAAACGGATTGCGATTACTTAAAAAGGTATCATAATAAGAATGATGGTCTTTTTATTTAATTCAGCGTAATAATATAATTTCAAAAAAGTCATTTGTGGGCTAACCCATTTATAGTTTTGGCAGCGGAATGGCATGATTTTTAAGGCTATAATTTAAAACTTATAACATGTCAAATCTAAAAGAACAAATTAAAAAAGACGCTCACAAAGCAGAAAAGAAGACGGAACATGCTTCCCATGAAATTGCTGACAAAACCAAAGATGCAGCACAAAAAGTGAAATCTAAAGCAGAAGAGGTGGGCCGCAGCATCAAGAACAAGATGGATTAAGACACCGGCCTAGCGGATTTTCATTATTATGCAATGCAGATTTACCATTGGAGGTCTATCATGACCGCTTTCAAGAGTGGTCATGACGGATTCCTATTATTTTCCTTATCTAAAAAGAAAAAGGGCTACCGTAATGTGACCCCCTAAACCAGAACCTAACATAAACCACTATTTTATATATTCTTTATTACCGTTTTTGTTGATATAATACTTTCCACCTTTAGGACCCTGGTATATTGTTCTTCCTTTCGCGTCAGTTCCGATAGCTTTATCTGCAGCTTTCGTGTTGGAAGTTGTCACAGTTTTTTGTGTCGTAACTACTGTTGGAGCTGGATTAGCCTTTGGAGTTGGTTGAACCTTTGGTGTCGGCTGAACGGCTGTGGTAGTGGTCTGAACTTTGGTCTTGTTTGCTTTTAAACGCATATCCGGAGTACCATCTTTCTTCAATCCATTACTCTGGACCGAAGTCGTCTTTTCCTTCTTCTCCTTCTTCGTTTGCTTTGTTACAGTTGTAGGAGCTTGCGCATGAAGCAAACTAACTGAACCAAACATGAATGCAATCACAATTATAATCTTTTTCATATATAAGTTTTTAGTTATGTAATTTAATGTTTCTGAACAATTCTATTTTGAACAATTGTTGGGACGTTCTGCTGGCATCTATGTTTAATGCACTTATCTTGATAAAACACATGAACTTAAAATTAGAATTATGCATACCACTAAAAATCTGATAATTCGGCTTAAATTCTTCTCCTTAAATCAAACCCTTAAACAGTTAAATGGATTTATTGAAATCTCCCTACTTTTATTCCCCCATCGGAAGACGAATTTATACCGAATAGTAGTATTGTTCATAATTGCTAACCCTTAATGTAATACCAAGTCCAGTGTAGGCACTATGAGGATTAATTGTAAGTAGTGATATTTTTAAAGCCAATGAGGGGGAAATAATGATGGAGATAAGGCAGGAGGCGGGCAGCATTTATTATTCAATCACGGGTTAATTAATACAATGATAAAAAAAATCGCCTTTAGTTTTCTTCTTGTTGTTGTTTGTAATACCTGTATTGCACAGGTTTGGGGAACATTGCGGGACGCAGACAGTTTAAAACATGAAATAGCTAACGCTAAAGACGATACAACCCGGGTGCTGATGATGGTCAGAATATCTGGTATTTATGCGAACACTGTATTTGATTCTGCCATCTTTTACGGCAAGCGGGCACAAACGCTGTCGCAAAAAATTTCTTATCCAAAAGGCGAAGTAAGGAGTTTGAGTAGCCTGGGATCTGCATTCGAAACAAACGGTGATCTTCCTAAATCTTTGGAATTAGGATTTCGTGGATTGGAGATAGCCAAACAAAAACACCTGCCGCTTGAAACAACAATGTGCCTTACCCTTATCGGAAATGTATTCTGGGATTTAAATGATTATCCCAGAGCGATAAATTTTTACAGGCAGGCAGTTACAATTAACGAAACACTCAAAAATCAAATCGGAGCAAAGTATTACAGGCTTAACACAGAGGTCAATATTGGAACAGCCTTTATGTACAATAAACAGCTGGATTCTGCTCTTGCACACCTGCAAAAAGCGTACGAAGAAACATTGGATGATAAAGACTGGCACCCCGTTTTTTCAATGTTTCTTGGTGATCTGAAATTTCGCATGGGCCAGAGACAGGAAGGACTAAACTACCTTCATCAAAGCATAGAAATATTTCAAAATAACAAAGATCATTATTCAACATCTGATGCCTGCAGAATTATTGCGGGTTTTTTCCAGCAACTGAACCAGGTTGATTCTAGTATTTATTTTGCCAAGAAAGCTCTTGAAGAAGCAAAATCCATCGGGTATAAAACAACTCTTTTAGGAGCCAGCAGAATATTGGCAGAACAGTACGAACTAAAAGACATTAAAGAAGCGCTTTATTATCGTAAGTATTTTGATTCAATAAATAATGATTTATACGGGGCAAACAAGGTTAAGAACTTACAAAAAACACTTTCCGATGAACAGGATCGTCAACGAAAAATTGAGGCAGAAAGAATTGCCTATCAAAATAGGTTAAAACAATATGGATTGCTGGCCGGGTTGGGCATCTTTCTATTAATAGCTTTTATTCTTTATCGCAATAATAAACAGAAGCTAAAAGCAAATAAAATTTTGGAAGAAACTCTTAAAAATTTAAAATCCACCCAATCTCAACTTATCCAATCGGAGAAGATGGCTTCGCTTGGTGAACTTACAGCAGGCATAGCTCATGAAATTCAAAACCCATTAAATTTCGTAAATAATTTTTCTGAAGTAAGTAAAGAGTTGCTTGACGAAATGAAAACAGAATTGGATAATGGTAATGCAGATGATGCAAAAGAAATTGCCAATGATGTAATTCAAAACTTAGAAAAAATAAATCATCATGGTAAACGTGCAGATGCTATTGTAAAAAACATGCTGCAGCATTCAAAGCAAACAAAAGGGGCAAAGGAACCCACGGATATTAATGCATTGGCTGATGAATATTTGCGGTTGGCTTATCATGGCCTTCGGGCAAAGGATAAATCTTTAAATGCAATAACGAAAACTGATTTTGATGAAACGATAGGCAAAATAAACATCATATCCCAGGATATAGGAAGAGTATTACTTAATTTATACAACAATGCTTTTTACGCAGTGAATGAAAAAGCAAAACAACAGCCTAACGGATATGAACCCACGATTTCCGTAACCACAAAGAAGGAAGGCGACAAAGTAATACTAGCGGTAAAGGATAATGGTAATGGCATCCCTCAAAAAATAATTGATAAAATATTTCAGCCATTTTTTACCACTAAGCCAACAGGAGAAGGAACAGGATTAGGTTTATCATTGAGCTATGATATCATCAAAGCACATGGCGGTGAAATTAGGGTGAATACAATTGAACGGGAAGGATCTGAATTTATTATAAACCTACCTGCTTAATCTCATACAGTTCATTGCTGGGACCTGCATATTACATCACCGGCCCTAATCTTGTCTTTAAGACATTTTAATATTCTCTCCATCATTTCAACCAAAATCCTGATCTATGCTCGATTCTGTAGCAATTCTGTATTAACGTTTCATTGGTAAGCGTATTCATAAATGCATAGTCATATACGTCTTAAATCACCAATCTTAAAAATACAATTATGAAAAAAATTATTACACTGCTATTCTTTACTGGTTGTTTAACCACTGGATTTGCACAATCCGGTCACCGTCGACAAAGCAACGATCAAACTGATGGTAACGGATACCAGTCGCAACAAAGTGGCGGATACAATCGCGACCAATATTCACAAAACTCTCGTGATGGTAATGGAGGTTATAGCGATAATCAATGGAATAGCCGGAATAATCAAAATGACTACGGATATCATAAAGACAGAGATAATCAGGATAGAGGAGATATGAGGAGAAATCAATACGATTATCCACGCGGTAATCAAAGAGGGTGGGAAGATCATTCTTACAGGTCTTGGAGAAGAGAATCAAGGCGCCATAGGATATACCGTGATGATGACGGGGACTAATAATTCACATCGTTAACTAAGCCCCGCCATTGCGGGGTTTTTTATTTCATAAAATTTCGTGAGGATCTATACGGTATAAGCTGAAAAAAAAACGCTACTGGGTAAAATTAGTTGTTTGTTTTCGAACTTATTTGCTGAAATTTATATTAAATAAAAATACACTATGTGGTTGGGATATACACTAGTTTTTTGTGGAGCATTGCTGGTGGATATCACACCTTTTCCCCTGCCCCCCCGGCATTTACAGTAATGATCTTTTTACAGATTGCTTTTGGGTTATCCCTCTGGCCCGTGATTTTGATCGGGGTGGCAGGTTCTGCAATTGGCCGGCTTGTGCTTTCCAAGTATATAGATATTGTTGCTAAATGGGTATTAAAGCCTGAAAAAAATGAAGACATTCGTTTATTAGGTGAAAAAATCAGAACCAAGGGATTAAAAGCACAACTGTTTATCCTGTTGTATACTTTACTTCCTGTATCTTCCACACCATTATTTATAGCTAGTGGCATGGCACGGATAGAGCCTCTCTATATAATACCTGCTTTTATAACTGGTAAATTTACCTCTGACAGTATAGCGGTAATAATAGGTAAATATACCCTGGAAAATGCCAACAGTCTTTTTAAAAACCCAATTTCGTGGCAGTCCGGAACTGCATTGTTATTGTTTTTATTGCTCATGTTTGCCTTACTTTTCACGGACTGGCGTACATTAATACATCAACATAAATTTCATTTCAAATTTAATATCTGGAAGTAACAGAGATTTACTTTATTACTTTCGATTTTGGTATTGAACCCTCAATGAATCAGAGCCTGATTCCTCTTCAAGTTGATAAGTAAAGTTCATTACTCAAATCGACAAAATCACCAACCATTTTTTTCCACATTGCCATGAATAATGCTAATGACAATATAACTGCGCTTAGGCATAGTGAACTAGGATTAAATAACAAAAAACAAAAGGTGCTGACCCCAGCATTGTATCAAAGCGATCAAGCATACCGCCATGTCCCGGCAAAATATTTCCAGAATCCTTAACGTGCAGGCTTCGTTTCCTAAGCGATTTAATAAGATCACCAAATGTGCCTGTAACAACAATTATAACAGCAATTATTAGCCAATTTGCGAGATCGATTATTGTAAAAAGTAATGAAAATAAGTATACACCAAGTAAAGCGGTAAGTGCTCCTCCAAGGCTTCCTTCCCAGCTCTTTCCAGGAGAGATTCGTTCAAACAAACGGTGCCGTCCAAAATATTTGCCGGTAAAGAAAGCAACACTGTCGTTTATCCAGAGAATAAAAAAGTATCCCAGAGCTAACTGGTAGTGGTAGATCCCTTGCCCAATAGGCAGAAATGTGATAGAGGTAAAAAAACAAAGTGGAATCGTTATACAAATTATGCCTAAAAAAGTAAATGCCAGGTTGTGAAAAGCATTGTCTGCTTTTAAATACAATTCAGAAATAAAGAGAGCAAATATTAGGGGAATGTTTATCAATAAAATACTCCAGTCATTAATACCGCTTATGAACAAGATTGTAGTAATGAATATACTTGCAGATAAAAGAATTCCACCCGTCTTTCGTGGCTGTAGTATTGAGGAGAAAAACAAGCAATAGAATTCCTGTAAGGAAAGGACATTAATTGTAAGTATCAACAAAATAAAACTGAAAGGGCTTGCCATTATTGAAGCCGCAATAATGAATACTAACATTAATCCTGTAGTTGTTCTTTTCGCTAGATTATCCGGAACCATTTCATTTTTTTCTGATTTATTGATTCCAAGAGGCTAAGCAATTGAACCACCCCAAATTAAAAAGCAACAAAGAAACGATTTGTAAGGTCCAACTATTATAGGGGATGTCATTTCCCTTCGCTTAATTCTTCTTTATGCAAGTAATCAAATTAATAATTTAAACCCCAATATTATATCTCGAAAAAGAGTTCAAAGATGATTGTCATTGCCGATAGTAATGATTTACATCATTAGTTTGTGGTGATTTTTTTTATTAAAATTATGGATAGGATGTTAGCAGCAGTTGTTTATTACCTATTCTTTATTTGTTAATATTTCTATTGGGCTTTCCGAATTTTCAACTTCGATAAGAAATCGTTTACACTAGCCATTTCAAATTTTTTATTTTGAAGTATTAATTTTTTTCCGGACATCCCACTTTACTGAAACAATAATTTCATTTCTTCTCCCCAATAACCGGAAGGGTGAATTATATCCTAAGAAGCGAAAGTTGCCGTAAAAGGTAATGCCATTTTCATTCAATGCTTTTTTTAGCTTTTCCCTGTTTTTCCTTATATCTTCATCAGTGGCATAACCTCCAAACTTTATTGCAGCAACATATTCATCGGGCACCGTTTTAATGGTCACCTCTTGGTTATCTGGCTTAGGCAGATTTTCAGGATTATATGTTGAAGGCATTACAAAGCTCATGGTAGATAAAGTGTCATTGATATCCATATGTACCGGTGTAGTCATTGATATTTTTTGGCCACCTTGGTTACCTCCAAAAATATAACCGGCTAATTTTCTAAATCCGGAGTTGCCTAATTCTTTATATGACTTTGCCGAAGAAGTAATAGTAGCCATAGTAACAGCCGGATAAAAACGTATTTCAAAATTGTCTTTTGAAAGCAATACTTTATAAGGTTGTGTTTCTGTTTTAGCGGTGGCCATAATTAGAAGATTTTGAATAAATAAAAAATAAATAAAAGTAGAGCTGGCACCATTATGTCTATAAGCAACGGTATATTCATACCACCATAATGGCATGTTTTAATCCCTGGTGAACGAGGAAGTCAGTATATCCGTTTTCTTCTGCCCTGTCTGGATACTCATGTTCCTTAAAGATAGCAAAAAGGAGACAATAATTGGTATCAATCATCGTTCGCCTCAATCTGAACCTTACAGCCCAAATTCAGTTAATTTAGTGTACTCTAACGGCTGCTATAATAAAATACAATTCTTTCTCAGGAACGTCTTCGGCGTAAGATGTTCCGCATTAAAATCTTGCCAGGAATAAAGACTACTAACCCCAAGAATTTTTGAAACATAAAAATCCGTTTCATTCAAAAGGCATCAACAATAAATTTTTAGTGCTTGTGACAAGGTATCCCAAAGATATTTTAACTCTTAAGCTATCCGTGGCGAATTCAAATGCACATTCATGGCGGATGTCTTAATCCGCTATTGGATGGGATATAAATTGATCGACATACTATAAATGAATGCAGGGCAAAGCCTTTAGTGTACGATACAAGCAAACAGCATCAAAAATTAATGGACATTTACTATTGCAGTTATAAATCCATTTACCCATTTATCTCGATGAAGGTTATTATAAAATAATCGCAGAATTTTTCCAGGGAAAAAAAGTAAAGAAAACTTTTACAAAAAGCAGGTACGCAATGACGTTAGAGGTTAAATTTTTGAAGTTGAACCATTTGCGCTTGCAGTTCTCTTGATTATTGCCGCTAATGCAAATATTCAATAGCCATATGGCACCTGAGTAAAAATACTGAACAGTATGCCTGCTGCTGAACTATCTACCTGCAGATATAATAACCCCTCTCAGAGGGAGAATAGCAATGAACTATTAATTATAAATTTAATTTCATTTAGATTTTGACTTAATGATGGACCCGGATGTAGTAGAAGCAAAATAATATGCCGCCGAAATTCCAAAAAATGATACATTACTTGCAGATTGCTTTCCGCTATAGTAGTACTGACCAAAGAAGATATTAAAATGAAGTTGCTCTGTAAAAGAATATTCTATACCATAGGTAACCTCTGTTAAAAGACTTTCCTTTGCACTAAAAATATAACCTATACCCGCCGTAAATGTATTGGTGAATTTTCCTTCCTGGAAAATATTCAAATTAGGACGTAGCTCTAAATAAGCAGTTGTATCTCTTTTGCCAACTTTACTCAAGGTTGTCTTTCCTAGATCTAAGCCAAGGCTGAATACATCCCATTGCTGACCTAGTTCAAGAGCTATATTCGCTTTATCAGCAATTGTACCGGCTGTATTTGTGAGGCTGGGCGCTAATGACATATAAGTTTGCGACGAAACCCGGTAACTTACAAATATTAATAACGAACAGAGAAATTTCTTCATTGTTTATATTTAGGTTCTGAAAATTAAAGTAAAGAAGATGAAAAACGCCTGTTGTGTTCCTGCAATCTTCCAAAAAATAGTAAGTTTATTTATTCATTATACTTGTTTGGTAGTTGTACTAGCGTGTAAAAAAAAGTGCACCATCAAAGGGCCGGACCAGCTTAAGACAAATTGTACAGCTTTGTAAAAAATTTATACAACTAAGATATTTGTTTAAGCACGAAGCTTTTATGACACCGGAACAATTTTATGATCTGGATGAAATGGAACAATCTGAAGTTATTCGGAAGGGAAAGCACATAGCAGATAGGTAAGATAAAGAGCATCATATTTTACTGTACAAAATAGATGTTTTGTATGTTGAAGTTTATTATTCCAAGGAGCTCAACATCATAACAAAATTCAATCCTTTCAGCGAGAATGAACTACTCGAAGTTTACTTACCTAAAAATTAATATTGAAGAATAAGAAACCAGATGTTAATCTGACCGTTTAGTTATGTTGCCGATATATTTTCGTGTAACCGTCACAGTTACCTTCGGTATAAGATTTAAATAGACCGGGGGATGTTTCTTAAAAAGTTTTCAACAATTCGATAAACCTGCGGTACTGGCATGATTTATGACTTATAAGTATAATCTCATGGATATCGGATCGGAAGGGGTGGATTAATATCTGCCCCTTTTTTATACAAGTTGTTTGAGTAACACTTTTCGGCTTATTATTAGTAATTGTACTTGGTAATACCCACGTTAAAATACCAACAAGACAGTAATTTCCATAGTCGCATAATCAGGCAGTAGTGCTCTTTTAAGTGATATACGTCCCGCATACCTTTGTTCCAGAAGTTGATTGATGTTCAACAAACATTAATCACAAATCCAAATCCATCGAAAAGTCCGTATATCCAATTATCCAATAGAAAATCAATAATCCGATATCAGTCAACTTCTACTTTTTGTTTATCCGATACCTGTAAATAACTAAAATATCTGGTGAGAACCAACCTGAAAACGGTGTCCTGATCATCTTGAAAAACCGTGAAACCAAGGATTAAAAAATTTAATGAAGGTTAAACTTCATGAGCTTCCGCAGGTTAGTGCGGAAGTTTTTTTTATGCAGAAACCGGATGAACAAATCATAATACTTTCTAGCACTTAGTACATACTCGTTAAAATAAATCTTCTACCAATAGCATTCATGTATTCAATAATGGGAATAGGGACAAAGCCACCTTATATTTCTATACAATCCGGAAGGAATTTCAATTCCCTGTAGAATGTAAAGCGGAACAAATTTTCAATGTTAGATTAATTGTACCAAATATACTCTTGAATTCTACGTTGATGTGAATGGGCCAGGAATAATATTAAAAATGATGAAGGATATCCTCTTTACTTGTTGCATGCAACTCTTTTGTTTAACACTTTTCTCTCAGCCCGTAAAAAGAATTAATTACGGCAATAATCCTCAAGCTGGTAGGTATTACCGCATAAGGGGCATTAAAATGTATTGCGAAATTTACGGATCGGGAAAGCCTCTGCTGATGATTCATGGCAATGGGGGTAGCATCAAGAGTTTTGAAAATAACATTGGCTTCTTTTCAAAGAGATATAAAGTTATAGTCGCAGATAGTCGGTCACAGGGTAAATCAAGGGATCAAAGTGATTCAATAAGTTTTGAAATGATGTCGGATGATGAAGCGGCTTTACTGGACTCTTTACACATAAAGAAGGCATATGTAATCGGTTGGAGCGATGGTGGCATAAGTGCTTTATTACTTGCCATAAGGTATCCTAATAAGGTTATTAAATTGGTGTCCAGTGGCGCGAACCTGAGACCCGATTCAACTGCGATAATACCTGCACAATGGAAGAAGGATAATATGGTATATGAAATATTACAAACAGACTTGATTAGAACCTTTGCTGATAAAAATAAAAGAAAGCTATTTATGCTGGATTTTTTGCAGCCCAATATCCCTAATACTGCCTTGTACAAAATAAAATGTCCTTCTTTGATTATTGGGGGAGATCACGACATAATAACGATCGAACATACAGCCTTAATCTATGAAAATATACCGCGTGCTTATCTTTGGATCGTTCCTGACTCCGGGCACAGGACAATGATTGAACATAAAGATGAATTCAATAAACGCGTGGATGCTTTTTTTAGCAATTCATTCAATAATAGATAAAATTGAAGTTGTTCTCGCCGCTCCTGTCGAAACAAGTTTCGCATAGATGCCATTTATCTTGAAAAGTAAACGCTATCTAAGCATCCTGAAAAAACAGTAAGTACTCTCGTGTATCCGTAACTGTTACCCTCTGTAAATGATTCAAAACATTACCAAATTCTCCTTAAAGAATCTCTCTATACCTGGAATCTTTTACAGGCATAGGGGTGATTAATAATTACCAGGGGATACCAATTCTATGCAAGTAACAAATCTGCGCCAAAAATGCGAATTATCCGGAAAACATATTATTTATTTACACTACATCGTCATTGTTCTTTTGTAACTTTGTGATGGTAAAATGATTGCTGTATGCACGCAGAAAATACCTTCCGTTTAATTCGGAAAATGATTGCCGATAAACAATTTGCAGATTTGAGAAACCTGAAAGTTGAAATGCCAAAAAAATTTAACTGGGTAACCGAAGTATTCGAAAAGATCAATGTACAGGATCATCCCAATGAACGAGCTCTTATATGGACGGACGGGCATCAAACAAAAACGTTTTC
>JAUZPC010000480.1 GCA_030706105.1 Bacteroidota bacterium
CTTTTTGAAAGATACGCGCTATTATCAGGGCGGTGTTAAATTCTTCTTTGAAAAGATGAGAGCTGACGGTTTAATCAGTTCGCAGAGCAACAAAATTGCTACATTCCTTTCAACACATCCTGATCCTATTTCAAGGATAGACGAGACTAACAAAAGATTAAATGGTGCAGGTATTCCTATTAAAGATTATACTGCTACCGGTGACGGCATATATACTACCGAGTATATGACAAATATCAGAAACAGGTTTTAAGTAATGTAACGCTGAACTGCGTTTTACAGATAGAAAAATTAGAGGCGTTCAGCAGAACGTCTCTTTTTATTTTAAACAGACTGGTGTAAATTTTTCATCACCGACTGTTAATAACCTCCAAAAGCGGAGGGTTAACAGGTTACTGAATCATACGGTATAAAAATAGTGATTGAAAATTGAATAATTTTCTTTATATTTGCAATAATGTAAAAATAAGGTAAATAAAAATATACTATTCTAACATATTATGCGAAATAAGAAAATATTAAGACAAATTGAAGACTATTTGATCATTGACCGCCTGCGATTTGAAAATCCATGGTGGGAGACCGGGAAAACAGAAGACGATTACAAACAGCTTACTCCCCGCAGATATTTTGATCTTTTTCACCAATGGGTGACTGAAACGGATGTGAAACGGGCAGTTGTTCTAATGGGTCCGCGCCGTGTCGGAAAAACGGTGATGCTTCACAATTCTGTCCAGGCTTTATTGGAAGCTAAAACACAACCTTCTAAAATAAGCTTCATCAATATAGAAAATCCTATTTATAATAATATTGGGCTTGATCAATTATTTCAACTTTCAATGCAGGCATCGGGCAACAATGAACCCCAAGGGCAGTTTGTTTTTTGGGATGAAATTCAGTATCTAAAAAATTGGGAAGTGCATCTTAAAGTTTTGGTGGATAGTTACCCAAATACAAAATTTATTGTATCAGGTTCAGCCGCCGCCGCATTGAAATTAAAAAGCAATGAAAGCGGGGCCGGCAGATTTACTGATTTTATTCTTCCTCCGCTTACTTTTTTTGAATATATCTGTCTTAAAAATCTTGACCATCTGTTAAAACCGGCAAAACTTGAATGGAGAGGGAATCTTACTGAATTTTACACATCAGTAAATCCTACGGCATTGAATGAGCATTTTTTGGATTACATAAATTATGGCGGGTATCCTGAAGTTATCTTTTCTGATAAGATTAAAAGCGATCCGCGGCGCTATATAAAAAATGATATAATTGACAAGGTCTTATTACGGGATTTACCAAGTCTCTATGGTATTCAGGATGTTCAGGAGCTTAATTCCTTCTTTACTACTTTAGCATATAATACTGGTAATGAAGTCTCTTTAGATTCATTAAGCAGTACAAGCGGTGTGGAAAAGTATCAGCTTAGAAAGTATCTGGAATATCTTGAAGCTGCATTTTTGATAAAGACAATTAACAGAATAGACGATAATGCAAAGAAGTTTCAGCGTGCTACATTCTATAAAATATTTCTTACAAATCCTTCTTTAAGAAGTGCTTTGTTCTTCCCGGTGACTGCTGTTGACGACTCTATAGGTAATATGGTAGAGACTGCAATTTATTCTCAGTGGATGCATAGGGACTGGTTTATTCCCTGGTATGCAAGATGGACTAATGGAAGGACTCACGGTGAGGTAGATATGATTGGGTTAGATGAAAAGAAGTTTAAACCTACTTGGGCATTGGAAATAAAATGGAGCAACAGGTATTTTGAAAGTCCGGGCGAACTTAAAAGTTTAGTTTGGTTTTGCAAAAAGAATAACCTTGATACTGCTATGGTGACAACAATTGATAAAGAGGGGGTTAAGGAATTTGATGGAATTAAGTTCGTTTTTGTACCAGCTTCGGTTTATGCTTATATAGTCGGTCTAAATACCATTGAACAAAAGCGGCAAAGAAATAATAATATATAAAATAAATTCTAATATATAATTATACTGCGGCTAAAGCCGGTAATATATTATCAAAATCCATCCACAAGATAAATCTATAGCGATTTATTACATCAATAAATGTTATTGCATCGAAAATCGGGACTTGGCGCAAGTTTTTAACTAGCTCCGTCCTTTAGGGCGGAGGTAATAATTATCACGGACTAATCGTGGGTTTTAACCCCAGTAAGATATGGTATTTATAAATAATATAATTATACTGCGGCTAAAGCCGGTAATATATTATCAACATCCACCTACTAGATAAGAGACTGTGTGAAAATTCAGTTGTTCCCCTTTGTAAGGGAGGGAAGAGTTACTAGGGGCCGAACAAATATCTGTTATGGGTTGCTTTGCCCTCTCCTTTGGAGAGAGCGACGTGTGGGCTTGATATTCAGCTTGTTAACACAGTATTTTACGTACTTTGCAACGCCGGGTGGCACTATTGAATCTTGAAATGAAAAACATAATTCTGTTTCTGCGGAATTTTGTGGGGATGTAATATTATACTTTGTCTTTCGCTTTTACTTGATGTCTCATGTCTTTTTTTCCTCTCTGAGAAATGCTCTTGTCTGGTTTGTTGCTCATAATATTTCCATTTTAATTTAGTGA
>JAUZPC010000481.1 GCA_030706105.1 Bacteroidota bacterium
AAACAAAGGAGTTACAAAGACTTAGTGTATTAATTTAATACAGACTTAAATAAACGGTACACCTTTTAATAATTAAGTATGCAAAATCCAATTGACAAAATAACTTTTCCCACCTTCAACTTTCAACTTTCAACTTTACAACTTGCCACTTTCAACTTTATAACTTTATAACTTTTCAACTTTATACCTCTTGCCTTTTCTCCCCCGCTTTGTACTTTCATCTTTTTTCTTTATCTTGCATTCTATTTAAAATTGGTGCTATATGTCTATAATTGAAAAAACTAATATCAATACCCTTAATATTCTTGATTCTCTTAAAAGCTTTAACCCTGCAATTGAAGATAACAGGCCGGCTTTTTTTACTTCAGCAGAAGAGGAATATAACGCCCTTTATTACGGGGCAGGTCTGAGAGTATTGCCTAAATTATCCCTTATTGAGCTTGCGGGTAATGACGTACTGGATTTTTTACATAGAATTACTACCAATAATACCAAAGAACTGCCAAAAGGAAAACTTGTAGAAACCGTTTTTGTAAGCGAGAAGGGGCGGGTTTTGGATAAGGCCCTTTTGCTGAATCTCTCGGATAAGCAGATACTTTTATGTTCCGACACCCATAAACACAGGCTGCAGCTCTGGATAGACAAATATACAATTTCTGATGATGTTAAAGTGCTTACCGATCTGTCACCTAAAGCAGTATTCGGGCTGTATGGGCAGCAGGCTGAGTCATTTCTTGAATGGGCTTGCAGTAATTTTACGAGTCTTGAAAATGATTCTTTTACCGTTACCTCAGTAAAGGAATTATCTCTGATTTTATTAAAAACGACCTTTAACAACAGACCCGGATTGTATATAATCATAGATTTTATTAAAATAAAAGAATTAATAAGTTATTTTCTTGCAGATAAAGGAATATATGATTTTGCCCTTGTCGGAGAAGATGCATTTTCGGCTTATAAAATAGAGCAAGGTATTGTTGAAGCGCCGAATGAATTAAATGACAAATATAATCCGTATGAATTAGGGCTTAAAGGACTTATTGATTTTAAAAAAGGATGCTACATCGGACAGGAAGTAATTGCCCGTCTTGATACTTATGATAAAGTTCAAAGGTCTCTTAAAGGGATAAATCTTCCATGCGATTTCAAATTTAGAGAATCACTGCCCTTAGCTGTGTTTAACGAAGCCGGTGAAGAAACTGGCAGCCTTACCAGCGTGGCTTTTTCACCAAGACATAAAAAGAATATTGGATTGGCAGTCATTAGAAACAGCACAAACAGAAACGAAAAATATTTTATTAAAGACGATACTAACAAAAATATTGAAATTACATTAACAGAACTCCCATTTAGAAAATGAAGATATATACAAAAACCGGAGACAAAGGAGAAACAAGCCTGGTCGGTGGTGAAAGAGTAACAAAAGACTCTTTACGGATTGAAGCATACGGTACAGTAGATGAATTAAATTCATTTATCGGTTTAGCCATAACGGAACTTACCGATAATGATTTAGTTGAATCACTACAGACTATTCAGCATCAGCTTTTTGATATGGGCTCCGATTTGGCCTGTCCATTCTCAGAAAAAACTGAAAAGTACAACATTCCCAGAATTGAAGATGCCCAGGTTAAAAAAGCGGAACTTGAGATTGACAAATATAGTTTAAGAGTTGAAGAACTAAGAAATTTTATCCTTCCCGGAGGTTCAAAAGGCGCAGCTTTGCTTCACGTATGCCGGACGGTATGCCGAAGAGCAGAAAGGCGCGTTATAGCAGCCGGAAAGGCAGAGCAAATAAACAAAAATATTGTTATATTGCTAAATAGATTTTCTGATTTATTCTTTGTAATGGCCAGATACGAAAATAAAGTATCCGGCAAAGCAGACATAAATTGGAAAAACACCAAAATCTGATCTCTAAGTAATTTGATATTACTTAGTTCCCCGCAGTTAAAACTGCACGCTGACAACTAGTTACTAATTACTGTTTACTAGTTACTGCTTGCTGCTTTTTGGGGGTGAATTTTTGGTTTCGACAGGGTTAGAGATGCATTAGACGGCATGTCGTGATCCCAAAGTCACGTAAAACGTTGGAAACAAAACAATAACTGGCGAATATAACTACGCCTTAGCAGCTTAATTTAAGCTGCCGTTCATTGCCGGTATTCACGCCGTCCGGTAAATGAGCGACGTTTAGGTGTGATAGCAAAACTTTTTCTCCCTGAATAGTTTTGCGAAACTTTTGGGATGGCTTAATATGAATTTTGTTTATGGTATAGTATTAAGCGACATTAAAAATAAACTATATATGTAGAAGTCTTTTGAAGCTTAGCTTTGGACGCGGGTTCGACCCCCGCCACCTCCACAAAAAATAATAAAAGAGCTGCTGTATCGGCAGCTCTTTTTATGCTTGTTTATACCGCTCAAGAATTTTATTACAGTTTACGACTATTTGTTTTTATTTGGCAACACATATTCTGAACTAACATGTCTTGACCGGCTAATTTCTTTATTTTTTCTTTTAGTTACCTCCAATTATGAGTCAACGTATCTTTTTTTATTTTCTATAGTTACTTTTTTATTGTTCAATCATTTTTC
>JAUZPC010000482.1 GCA_030706105.1 Bacteroidota bacterium
CAAAGGAATCGAGATGTTTTCAAAAAGATCTGCTGCCATTCTGTGGTCATTAGTTCTGTCTTCTTCATAAACCTGAACAAGCATTTTGCAATTATTCGGAAAGTTCCTAATCTGATCCTGCGTAATACCAAATACATACCAAGGTGCATGCAGAAGCATAAATCTACTGTTATTACCCCAGCCTTTGGCCTGGCATCTAATAGTCATGGCGGAGGCAGCGCCGGCACCAAAAGAATGGCCTACAATACCAATTTTAGTAGTATCCATATAGCTGCCATACAAACTTACTGCCTGGCAAAATCCATTAAACAGAATATCATACAAGCCTTCAAAATTACTTGTAATAATTGCCGGATAAGCCGGGTATACAACCGTATAACCTAAACTGACCATGTGCCTGATATATGCATCATATACAAGGGGATTCACTGCTCCAAAACCATGACAGAAGAAGACAACAGGATTTCTGCCCGTTAATTCAACAGGGTGAAATACCCATGTATAAACCTCATCTAATGGCCAGGAAGTATTTAAAATACTGTCTACGGCAACAGTATAAGAACCGTTAGCACCATATCCGGAGCTGATTTGAGTTATTGGTCCACGAGTTTGTGGAAAAACAGCTAAAACAGGGAGAAGCACTAACAATATAATAAAGAAAAACCTTTTCATTTCACATTCAATATTTAGATAATTTTATAATAACCTGTATTAAAATTAAAAGCAATATACATTTTGAATACTTTTATTTAGCAGTATTCCCTGATATATCGTATAGTATATTATCGAATTAAAATATTTAATCTTTAGCCGGCTCCCAAAGTTCAATTTTATTCCCTTCCGGATCCATAATCCATGCAAATTTTCCATATTCAAATTCTTTAATGTCTTCTAATGGCTGGATACCTTTTTCTTTCAATTCACTGATCATTAACTTCAGGTTCATTACTTTAAAATTAATCATAAATTGAGAATTGCTGGGGCTGAAATAATCGGTTTTTTCGGGAAAAGGGCTCCAAACCGTATAATCAGGATTAAATGGAGGATTGTTATTTACGAACGCAACAGTACCGTCAGGCAAAACCGGCAGCCCCAAATAGTTTTTATACCAATCAATCAATTTCTGAGGGTTTTCTGATTTAAAGAATATACCTCCAATACCAATTACTTTTTCCATAAGTTCAACTCCATATATAATTCAAAAAAATTTGAAGAATTGATAATAATTTAGCATTTTTCATTGTTAAATAAAAATTTTTACTACTTGTTTGTATTACCTTAAAAGGAAATAATATGAATATATTTACAAATCTGCATCCATTTCTTGTGCACTTTCCAATAGCTTTAATAGTTACCGCTTTTATTTTTGAAGCAATTGGACTTATCACTAAAAAAGAAATATTTGGTAAGGTCTCCTTATATTTAATAATTGCAAGTTTAATTGGCTTTTTACTTGCATATTTTTCCGGTCCTGATTTAGGAGAAAGATCTGCTGATGCCGCTTTTAGAAGTATATGTGACATACACGAGGAAGCTTCTACACTTGCATTATGGCTTATTGTCGCTTTATTAATAGTAAAACTATTACCTTATAAACTTAAGAAATATGAGCAGGCCCTTAAATATATTTCAATCGGCGTTTTTATTTGCGCTTCATTTGCCGTAATCAGAGCAGGGTATTTTGGCGGTAAAATGGTCTATGAACACGGTGTAGAGCTGCAAAAAGCAAAAGTTGCACCTGAAGTTCCCGAAGTAAATAAATAATGTTTTTGATATGGGTTACTGTTAAGCAATCTTAGAATATGTGAGTGTTTAACAGTAACCCAAAATAATGTAACCAAAAGCTGTATTTATTTTAAAATTTTATTCTGTTTTATAAATTTTTCAATCTCCACTGCAAAGCGGCTAAAGCCCAAATCATTTGGGTGGATAGTATCAACTGTACCTTCGGAATCATGCCCAAGTAAGTTATTGCCCGGTAAGTAATAAAGCTTTGTAAAACCTTCTTTTATCAGCTTTTTAATAATTCCTGTTGTAATTATGCCTCTTTCTGAGGGATATATATTGTTGATGTTAGTTTCTTCAATTACCATTATAGGTGTATCAGAGTGTTTTATTCTAAGCTCTCTTATAGCCGGTTCCATACGTTCTTTTACTTCTTCCACCTTCATGTTTTTATGGCAGTCAATAATATACAATGAAGCATCAAGTTCGGAGATCAATTGAATCATCTCAGGCTCCATTTTTCCATTACCGGAAAATCCAAGGTTGATAACCGGCCGGTTTAAATGTCTTAGAAGAAGGGAAGTATGGCAGTTTCCGGGTCTGCTTGCGCATCCTCCCTGTGTTATTGATGTTCCATAAAATACTATGGGTTTCTTACTTTCAAAGATACTATCTTTTTTAAGTGATGAGTTGTTGCTGATTCCAATTTTAAGATCCCTTACGCCATTATACAAAGGAAGAAAAAGGATGTAATGATATTCTTTTTGAGCTTTATTTTTGTTCGCAAAAATAATATTTGCATTTGAAGAAGTATCAGGTTTTCCATTGCCGATAAAAATCCATTTGTTATCCATTAAGCAGTATAG
>JAUZPC010000483.1 GCA_030706105.1 Bacteroidota bacterium
AATTAACAGTTAGTTGATTGTTGACCATTGCTGGAAATTGTCTAAATTATGATTGCTCTGATTAAAGGACTATTGATTAGTATATTAATCCAATTGTCTTAGTCCGCTTCAAGTTTTGCAATCGTTCTATTTATGATACAGCAAATAAAAATGTACAAATTTGATCTAACGTTTTGTAATAGAAATATTCTTATCTACACTTTGATATAAACAAATCATATAATAAATGTAATCATATCCAAGCGAATGCTCTAAATGCGTTTTACATTATTTCCCTTACTTTTGTCTTGATACAAAAGCCACGACTTCGCCGGGCAGGTAACAAAAAATCAAGACTGAAAATAAATTCACTTGAAACAATTTAATTCCGCTAAAATAAATAAAGTAGCTATAATGGCTTTGCTAAATATGTGCTTCAGATAAATAGTAAGCATTGAAATGATTTTTGCTTTCTGCCCCGTATTTATTTCTTAACACTTCATTAAATTGCCTCTCTTCCGTGAATTTATTTTAGGTCGTCTTCTTCCCCCTATTTTCACTTAAGAATAATTTAATCATTTTATTCCCTGGGTTGATTTTCAGCCGACCGTGCATTCTGCTGGGCTAAAGGAAATGGGAAAACAATGATCCGCAACTTTTTAACTTTCCACTTTATAAACTTTATGAACTATATAACTTCAAATGCTTTTAACTCAAATGCCAATATCATAGATGCGTCTGAAATGGTAGCCGTAAATTGCAAATAGTATTGCTAATGAAAACGTCTGAGGCTTAAAGAATAAGGACCAGAAGAAGAGTTTCCAATAATAATATCTCTCTTTTCTAAAAACTCCCAAAACAATCATGGATTTACCCAAGGCTGCAACGTTACTGAGTTTGAATTGGAATTTGCCGGCCTTGACCGGGTTAAAGTCTCTTAAAAAGTCAGTTACACGTTGATAAAAGAATTTAGGATGGTAAATTTTCTTAAGAATGTTTTTATAACCATCCATTAAAGTATCCAGATCCATATGCGGTATAAAATTAATAGAGAAATCTGTATTATTACCGGTAAAATCCGTAGTCATTCTGTTCTCTTCAACAAGTCGTTTATGCAGTTTAGTCCCCTTGGGAGCATTTAATAAACCGACCATGGCGGTAACAATACCGCTTTCCTGAATGAAGTTTGCCAGTCTGTCAAAAATAGTTACAGGATCATTGTCAAAACCTACAATAAAACCGGCTTGAACTTCCATCCCTGCACGCTGAATTTTTTTAATGCTGGTTATTAAATCCCGTTTCTTATTCTGAACTTTATTGCATTCAATCAAGCTTTCAATACAAGGGGTTTCAATTCCAATAAAAACCTGATCAAAGCCAGTTTCTACCATTTGTTTTAATAATAAATCATCATCTGCAAGATTTATTGAAGCTTCAGTATTGTATGAAAAAGGAAAATTATTTTTCCGGTTCCATCTTTGTATGGCAGGAAGAATTTCTTTTTTAAGTTTGGCTTTATTACCAATAAAATTATCATCAACAAAAAATACAGGTCCTACCCATCCTGTTGAATATAGAGTATCTAACTCTGCCAGTACTTGATCTTTGGACTTAGTACGCGGTTTCCTTCCATAAAGTACGGTAATATCGCAGAACTCGCAGTCAAAAGGGCATCCTCTGGAATATTGAATATTCATTGATGAATATTTATTCTGCTTTATTAAGTCCCATCTTGGCAGGGGCGTTGTTGTAATGTCAGCCCATTCGGGTGAAGTGTAAATGTTTTTGGGAGTACCTTCTTCCAAATCTTTTAGGAATGAAGGGAGGGTTAATTCAGCTTCATTTAATAAAAGATAATCTACATTATCAATATATCTTTCATAATTAGCAGTGAACATAGGTCCGCCGGCAACAATTTTTCTATTCAAATTATTGCATCGATGAATAACATTTTCAGCAGACTCTCCCTGAACGGACATAGCACTAATAAAAACCAAATCCGACCATAAAATCTCTTTATCAGTCAAATTCTCTACATTCATATCAACCAATTTAACATCCCAGGCTTTTGGCAGCATGGCGGCAACAGTAAGGATTCCTAAAGGGGGAAACGAAGCTTTTTTAGAAATAAACTTAAGGGCATATTTGAAACTCCAAAACGTATCAGGGTGCTTAGGGTAAACAAGTAAAATTTTCATAACGTCACTTTCACTAAGACATAAAAACCATTTTCATAATACAAATTTATTCATCTGGTGTATGTTACTTACATCATCGACATAAATCGGCTTAAAATTATTATCAATGTACTATTATTAAAGAGTAATAAAAAACGTAAAATGGTCGGTGGATCACAACTATTAATAAGTTGTTAGTATGAGCAATTAACCCTTTTCCCCTTCAACTTTTACAAACTTTACAACTTTAAAAACTTTATAACCTTACAAACTTTAAGGACTTTACAAACTTTAAAAACTCTATACGCTTTATAAACTATATAAACTTTTGTAATTTACAATGTCAGAAACAAAATTATTTTGCATTATTTCCGGAGTTCCATTATGCGCTTAAATATTAAACTAATTCTTTTATTCTTATTTACTTTAG
>JAUZPC010000484.1 GCA_030706105.1 Bacteroidota bacterium
CTACTTCCGGATGGTTAAGACATTCGTGCAAAACTCCTTCGCCAACCATGCCGGTTGCACCGAATATTATTGCTTTAATCTTCATATTGTAACTGTTTCTGAAAAATTAATTAAAATGGATACCGGTTAATTTTTCTGAGACCTCCCATAATTTAGCTGCAATTTTAGTATCATGGGATAATTCATTAGACTCAACTTTCTTAGGATAACCTCGCCACTCCTGCCAATTACTTGGTCCAAAATATTCTCCGCTATTTACATCTTCGGCTGTAGCTGCATATAAAGTCGGGAGGGCGCCCATCTCAATTGTCTGCGCAAAGAGGACGTTAAGTATTCCAACAAAAAAGCCGCTATGCCTTTGAAGTTCGGTTGCCGTCCAGCCTGGATGTGCCGCTGCTACTTTAGCACTGGAATTAGATGCTTCCAATTTCTTCTTCAATTCATAAGTAAAGTACAAATTAGCAATTTTGCTGTCACCATAAGCTTTCCAGGGTTTATATTTCCTTTTTTCCCAGTTTAAGTCGTCAAAATTTATATTCCCATATTTATGTGCGGCAGATGAAACATTAACTATGCGGGAGTTCTTCGTGTCTTTAATTAAGTCAATTAATAATCCGGTTAAAGCAAAAGGTCCCAAGTGGTTAGTCCCGAATTGGAGCTCAAATCCATCAGCAGTTTTTGAGTAGGGCGGAACCATTACCCCTGCGTTGTTTATTAGTAAATCCAGGCGTGAATACTTTTGTTTAAAATTTTCAGCAAACTTTTTTACTGAATTAAGGTTTGCTAAATCCAACTCCATTACTGAAACGTCGGCATCTTTATAATTGGTTTTGATTTTATTAGCAGCATTATTTCCTTTTTCTAAGTTACGAACTGCAATTATGACAGACGCATTTTTACCTGCCAAAACATTAGCGTCTTGAAAACCAAGCCCGCTGCTTGAGCCTGTTACTATTACAACTTTTCCTTTTTGACCGGGTATATTGCCTGAGTCCCATTTTTGTTTTATTTGCATAAATTACCTTTTGAGTTTTTCCAAATACTGATACCGCAAATCAAAAATAATATACATTTAACAAACAAGCAAAAAAATGATATTAAATTTAATTATTGATGTTACCGGAAATATTATTTCAACTTGTCTTTAAATATCTTTCTGAATTTCTCAAGTTTTGGAGTTATTACAAAAGTACAATAACCCTGATGAGGATTTTTATCATAATAATTTTGATGGTAATCTTCGGCGGTGTAAAAATTCGTGTATGGAACTATTTCAGTTACAATGGGACTTTCATAAATATGTTCGCTATAAAGTTTTTCTTTATAAAATTCTGCCTTTTCTTTCTGTTCTTTACTATGGTAAAAAATGGCAGACCGGTACTGCGTGCCTACATCTGCACCTTGCCTGTTTAAGGTTGTTGGATCATGACTTTTCCAAAAGGCCTCAAGCAGTTCATCATAAGAAATAATATTTGGATCGAAAATTATATTACAAGCCTCAGCATGTCCGGTGGAGCCGGAGCAAACTTCTTCGTAGGTCGGATTTTCTTTGGTACCTCCCGTATAACCGGAAATAACCTTACTGACGCCTTTAAGTTCTTGGAAAACAGCCTCTGTGCACCAGAAACAGCCGTTTGCAAATGTTGCCGTGTCTAAATTAGCCATATTCATATTGATTAAAGTTTTAGATTTTGATTTTGTATAGTTATCCCTGCAGCTTAAAAAAAGTGCGGATATTAATAATATTATAATAAGATATTTCATATTTTGAATATTCACAAAAATAAATTGAAATCAAATATGTTAAATCACTCCCCAATTTTATTTATATTGAAATGCTTAATAACTTTATCTATTTTTAACAAAAAGCAGGCAAGAAAAATGTATTTATCCGAGATATTAAAAGAAAATAAAGATGAAATTATCCCTAAGGCTGTTAAGACTTTAGCAGGTGCCAATTTCCAAAAATACTCATTATTAGATGACGATGTTAACCTTGAACGGTTAAATAACCTTTTCGATTTATGTATTGAAGCTGTAAGTAAAAAAGATGTGACACAGTTTGTTACTTATGTTAAACATATTGCAAATGAAAGATACGAAAAAGACTATGACTTTCAGGAGGTCAATGCAGCGTTTAATGCTCTTGAAGAAACAATTTGGAGCTTTATTTTAACTAATATTGAACAAGAAAACTACAGAGAGGAACTTGGAAGGGTCACCTCAGTACTTAGCGCAGGAAAAGAAACTTTAGCTGCCATGTATGCAAGCTTGGCAAACAAGAATAAGAATATAACATTTAGTGTATCTGATCTCTATTGTAGAGAGTAATGCTCTTATATTAATAATTCTAATTAATCTTTTATTAAAGAGAAGAGATGAAGGAATAAACTATAAGGCCGTTTCATTAAAATTAAATTATGAAACAGCCTTATATTCTAAAAAAATAAATATTAATCTTCTACAGCGAACACCGAATCAATTACGGTTCCATCAACCCACTTAACAACCGCAACTACTTTTTCTTTATTTACTTTTGGTTTTACAGGTTCGCCACCGCAGATTAAATCAACTTCTTCTTTCAG
>JAUZPC010000485.1 GCA_030706105.1 Bacteroidota bacterium
ACCGATCAAATCAGAAAATTCTTTCAAATGAGGAGTAAATACAACATCCTTCAGTATAAACTTCTTATAGATGCCGCTATTAAGTGCAAACACGGCATCAGCATCTATTACTAATTTTTTATAAATTTTTTCCTCAAGTATCTTATGCACTGCTTTAACTGTTTCCGGTTCCCTCCCCAATCCGCTACCGATAGCAACAGCATCAGCCCAAACAATTTTTTTATTTATGCTATCCAACGCAGGGACTGAAAGATACTCTTTCCCATTGTCATTATACTGTTCAACAACCACTTCGGCAATATCCTTATATACTAAACTTCTGCAAGATTTTGGAAAAGCAAGGATGCTTGCCCCTGCACCAATTTTTAACGCAGCCTTTGCAACCAATGCCCCGGCACCGGGATACTTGCCGGAACCGCAAATGGAAAGCGTTTTACCTGAGGAATATTTATGCAGGTTTTTCGCTTTTTGCGGAATTCCCTCCAAAGCATCTTCGGGTTCAATTTCAAAAGCATTGGTCTCTAAATTTTCAAATAAGGATTTATCAATACCTATGTCAGCCAATTCAACAGTCCCTGCATTTAAATAACCCGAATTAAAGAAGAGTCCTTTTTTATATAATGCTAAGGTTATTGTCAAATCGCAGGTTAAAACATTTTCGCCCCAGCCCTTATCGCAATCCAGGCCTGTCGGAATATCAATTGCAATTTTAGGAATCTCAAATTTATTAAGCTTTTTTATGATTGTGGAAATTGGTTCTTTTAACTGGCCGGAAGCCCCGCTGCCCAGTATTGCATCTATAATCAGGTTGCACTTCTCCAGCTCTTTATAAAATTGTTTCTGATCTTTTAATTGAAACAGCTCAATTTGGTTATTTATTTTGGAAAGATTCTTTAAAATTAAAAAATTAGTTTTACAGTCAGGTGTCATTTCATTTTCATTTCCCAGCGACATTACTAATAAGCTAAATCCATTCTCTGCCAGGTGCCGGGCAACTGCAAATCCATCACCTCCGTTATTACCCTTCCCGCAAATAATTGCAACTTTAGAAAATGATTTCTCATTACAATAATCAGAAATTATTTTGGAAATATTTATGGCGGCATTTTCCATTAATACAATCCCCGGAATACCCAGTTTAGTTATTGCATAGCTATCCAAGTCTCTAATTTCTTGAGTATTAAACAAGGGTATCATATTTTTCCTTTAAAGTTATTTGAAAGAATTAAAACACAGGAGTGATAAGGGAAAGAAAAGATCCTGGAAAGATGCCTAAAACAATAATACAAATAACTGCTATTATTACGGCTATGAGTCCTGAATTGCTTTTTGTAATTATAATTGATCCTTCAGCCGGTTTGAAGTACATTATTATAATAATCCTAATATAGAAATACACACTTATTAAGCTTGATAAAACACCTAAAACAGCTAACCAGGTTAAATCTGCTTTAACCGCTGCAATAAAAATGTAGTATTTACTAAAGAAGCCTGAAAAAGGCGGTATCCCGGCCAAAGAGAACATTGCTACTGCCATTAAAGCAGCAAGCAAAGGTTTATTCTGCCCTAAACCACTAAGATCGGATATTTCCAAATTTGTTTCGTTGTTCCCCTCAATCAAAGCCACAAGTCCAAAAGCAGCCAGATTCATAAATGTGTAGGAAAGCAAATAAAATACAATTGCAGAAATTCCGTCAGAGTTAGCAGAAGCTAACCCGATAATTATATAGCCTGCATGCGAAATTGAGGAATAAGCAAGCATCCTTTTAATATTTTTTTGCGATATTGCCACTATGCTTCCATAAAACATGGAAAACAAAGAAACGACAGCAAGATATGGCATAAAGGCAACAAAATTCCCTTTAACCAGAATTAAAGAAAAAGCCGCAATTATTGCACTAAAAGCACCTGCCTTACCGCCCGTTGAAAATAACCCGGCAACAGTAGTAGATGCTCCCTGGTAAACATCAGGGACCCACATATGAAACGGAAAAGCAGCAATTTTGAAAGAAAAGCCGATAATGAATAATAAAAGGCCTGTTAAAAACAATAAATTTTTGGATAAATAAGGCAGTTTTTCAACTATCCCGTCAATAGAAGTTGTCTGCGCAGCTCCATAAATAAGAGCTATGCCATAAACTATAAATCCTGTAGTAAAAGCTCCTAACAAAAAATATTTTAGAGAAGCTTCCACCGCTTTTAATCTTGATCTGTTCATACCTGCTAATGCATAAAAACAAACCGACATAATCTCCAAACCGAGAAAAATGACTAACAAATCTTTAGCACAAGCCATTAACATCATTCCCAGTACGGAAGACTGAAGA
This sequence comes from Bacteroidota bacterium, assembly GCA_030706105.1. GTDB lineage: Bacteria > Bacteroidota > Ignavibacteria > Ignavibacteriales > Ignavibacteriaceae > JAUZPC01. Next base: position 2,328 of record JAUZPC010000485.1, read on the forward strand.
AGAATATAATACTCCCCGAAATATGTACCATATTTTTTAATATAATCTATTGAAAGCAAAGTAAGCAGTGCAGCGCCAAAAGTAAAAATAAAGAAGAAGATATTTACAATACCGCCTACTTCAATCATTCCTCCAAAAAGATATTGTTTTGCATAAACATTGGCTATTGCATGGGCTCCGGAGGCAACAAACGCAAGAATGGAAAACCACGGCAAGATTTCTTTACTGTTTTTGAAATAAAGTTCAATAACAACAGAA
>JAUZPC010000486.1 GCA_030706105.1 Bacteroidota bacterium
AAACTTCTTTTCCTGACATGGCATTAACAGAATAAAAACATCCGTCAAAACTGCCAAAATAAATATTACCTAAATCATACACGGGGGATGACCTTATTATATGGTTAGTCTTAAACTTCCATATAACCTTCCCTGTTTCGCTTTCTATAGCATACAGAAAAGTAGAGGTGCTCCCTACGTATAACATATTATTGGTTATTAAAGGAGATGAGTGGTAATAATCCCAAAAGTCATATAATTGCAGGTAGTCCGTTGCATCCAATTGAATTTTCCATATTTCCTTCCCGTTAACTTTGCTTATGCAATAAAGCCAGCCGTCTCCGCTTTGGAAGTAAATCTTTGTATTAGCCACCGCAGGCCTACATTTAACCGGACCCTGAGTTTTAAAACTAAATAATTTTTTCCCCAGAGTATCAATTGCCAGCAGACTGCTTCCGGCGCCTATATATATTACACCATCAGAATAAACCGGCGAGGAAGTGACCAGGTTGTTAGTCTTATACTTCCACACGACGTCAACATTAAGACCCGCTTTGTTTATTACAAGGCTATCAACATCTTTAGGCTGGGCAATACTAACTACACAAATAAATATTAGTGACATTGAGAATAAAAGTAAAAAATTTTTCATTATGGTTCCATTATTTTTCATGGATAATTTGGATAAAGCAGTACAAAGCAAATCAAACATTTAATTATTTTATATCTTTTATCATGAGTCATTTTTAATAAACGTAATTTCATATAAAATAATATAAATTTAAAATTGGTAATTCTTCCCACAATATCAAGATTTAAATTAAACCTTTTCCGACTATAATTTGCATTTAAGTTTACACCTCTTATGGCTATTTTTGCTATGTAAATTGTGAAAAACAAGAAAAGAGACTAATGTCAGATATTAAAGATACTTTAAGTAAATATTTTAATCATTCGTCGTTTAGAGGGCGTCAGGAAGAAATAATAAACCGGTTAATTACGGAAAATAAACATTGCCTGGTGTTAATGCCAACCGGCGGCGGTAAATCAGTTTGTTATCAGCTCCCTGCAATGATTTTTGAAGGTGGTACCATAGTTATTAGCCCGCTTATTGCTCTTATGCAAGATCAGGTTGATGCGCTTAAGAAAAAAAACATACCTGCGGAGTTTATTAACTCTACGGTTTCCCCCGACCAGCGGAAAGCCAGACTTGATAAATTTGTTGAGGGTAAAATAAAGTTATTATATGTCACCCCTGAAAGATTCAGGAAAGCTGAGTTTGTTGAATCTATTAAGAAGGCAAATGTTTCGCTTCTGGCAGTTGATGAGGCACATTGTATTTCAGAATGGGGACATGATTTTCGTCCGGATTACAGCCGTATTGCTGAGTTTAGAGAACTGTTAAATAATCCTTTAACAGTTGCGCTGACCGCCACTGCTACCAAAGCAGTACAAAATGATATTATTGCCAAGCTTGGACTTGTAAAAGATGAGATAAAAATTTTCCATGAAGGGATAGAAAGACCAAATCTCCGCCTTGAAGTAACTGATATATTCGACGAAAAAGATACCTTGGAAGCTATTTATAAAGTTCTGGACAAATATAAGGGTGCCGGAATTATTTATTTCTCGCTAATAAAAAAGCTTGAATACTATTCACAAATACTTGGGGACAAAGGATATAGGCATGGAATATACCATGGGAAAATGGATCCCCGAGATAGAAAAAGAACTCAGCGCAACTTCCTTTCCGGCAAAGAAGGTTTAATACTTGCAACAAACGCTTTTGGAATGGGGATAGACAAGCCTGATATCCGGTTTGTAATCCATGCAGAAGTTCCGTCTTCAATTGAGTCTTATTATCAGGAAATAGGCAGGGCCGGAAGAGATGGCAAAGACTCTTTGTGTATGCTGCTTTACAACCAGCAGGATCTTTATACGCAAATGGAGTTTATCAAATGGGCAAACCCAAATGCAGATTATTATTCCGGTATGTATGATCTTTTAAAAAATAAAATTGAAATTGTTAACTCTTACGGGATTGATTACCTGCGGGAGCATATGAGTTTTAAGGATAAAAACGATTTTAGAGTAGAAACCGTCCTTGCAATGCTGGACCGCTACGGCGTAACTGAAGGGAACATCCAGAATAAAAATTTAACAGTAGTTGAGAATTTACCCGTAGAACTTGAAGACGGAGAACGGCTAAAAGCAAAGTTACTTAATGATAATAAAAAACTGCTTTCTGTAGTAAACTACTTCAAGTCAGAAGAATGCAGAAGAGTATATATTTCAGATTACTTTGGATTCCCGGGGGAGAAGGCCTGTGGGAACTGTGATGTCTGCAGCTAATACAGGGGACATAGCGGCAACACGTAAATCTTTAAAGTTTTCCCCCTTTTCAGTCGGGTGAATGGGTGACGTCTACCAATATTAGTATTTAAAATACGAATAGGAATTTATACTTGTTTTCCTTACATCTTTTTATTCTTTACGAATTCTCTGTTGCCGGTTATATATACAGAAACAGTTCATATTTTTCTTTATGAACGCTACACTGATGTTATTATTTTATTACATTTTTAACCTCTTTTAACACCA
>JAUZPC010000487.1 GCA_030706105.1 Bacteroidota bacterium
GACATCCATGCTTCCCTCCGTAAACTATTTAGTGAATTTTCAAAGTCCGGGCTTGTTCTGGAAACAATAGTTGCCATCGCCTCAGCTGATCTTAACTGTTCTAATGATCTTTTTACTTTTGCACTTACTTCCGAAAGTGATGCACACGCATCTTCCCATTCATTCCCGTAGGTTTGAGTTAAACTGGGTAATGTAGCACCATATGTAGATTCAAAATCTTTGAAAAAATCTACTTCATTAGAAACGATTACTCTTTTTGAGGAATTACTTGCAGCTTGTGCTGCAGGAGCGAGTTTATCCGTTAATGTTTCAAGGTCATCCCACCCCACTCCAAATGCTGCAGCAATATTATAATTATAACCTGGTGTATTTACTTTATTACTTAATTCATTTATAGCATTAACAGGATCTCTCGTTTCCGCATAACCTCCAAGACTTTCATTGGTAGAAGTATAGTTATACCATTTCATAAGCACTCCATTGCCATCAAGTCCTTTATACCAGTACATCTCCCTTTCACGGCTGCTATTTAAGCCAGGTACTTGCGTAGTACAATTACAGATTCCCTTCCATGAATATTTAGCTCCACATCCTTTCCAAAGAGATGCCAATCCAAGTGGCATCACCTGGTTTTCCATACTTAAAGCCAGATCAAAAGAAATATTGTATTTTCTTTTTAATTCACCGGCATAATACATTCCCCTGATAGCAGCTTCTGCAGGAACACAACCATAAGTAATAACCAAAGGATTTATGGGTATTACCATTTTTTCGCTTTTAACCTGGTTAATAAAATTTTGAAACTCTGCCGGAGTTTTATTTTTTTCATAGGCCCAAGCCCAATACGTTCCATCGCAACTAAATTTGGTTTGATAATCCGGTGAATTGGTACTTGTTGCAGTATTATTGGCCATCCATGCATCTATCATTTTAATAAAGGCGCTATCATAAGTGGTTTCATTTGCGGTCCACATATAATCGGTATGATCATCATTTGCTAAATATAACCGCGATTGAGCTGTGATATTTTTACTCCAAATACTAAAAAACATATAGAGAATTACAAAAGCCGTGCTTTTTTCAAGACTATAATTTAGAGCTACATTTGTTTTCAAGTAGAATTTGAAGCATTTCATTAGTCGAGGGTGTTAATTCGTAAAATTTTTTAACGCCAAATATTATGCCTAATCAGAATATGTCGCGTCGCCAATATCTCATTGAATTATTTAAACAGGTATTACGACATATCTTTTAATATAGTTTGATCCTGATCACAAAAAAATAAAACAAGTAAGTTTAAGAGGGGAATAAGAACTTTTTAAAATTCTTATAAAGAGATGCGTTTTTTGAGGGAATTGGATTTTGAATTGACGCGAGGAACAAACCTATTTTTATGGATGTCAATTAACCAAATATACATAATGTTTATTAAATTCCTGAATTCAAAACTATTACTGTCCGGTAAAAGTATTTCATTTATAAAAAAGGAGGTCGTTTGACCTCCGTAAATTGGTAGTTTTGAGTTACCACACTTAAAACACTCCAATATGAACAAAAGTACTTTTTTTACCGGACAGCCGATCTTTTCTCAACTTCTAAAATTTGTTCGGAGAGAGGTTATAATAACCATTGCAAAACAACATCAAGCCGATAGATATTCGAAGCGCTTCAACACCTATGAGCATTTAGTTACCATGCTTTATTCAATCTTTAATAATTGTAATTCATTAAGAGAAGTGGCTACTGGTATGCTTGCATCAGAACAACGGTTAACGCATATGGGTGTCCGTTACCATCCCAGGAGAAGTACTATTTCAGATGCAAACAACCGCAGGCATGCCGATGTATTTGGCGAGATTTACTATAACCTTTATAACCGTTATGCTACCTTTTTATCGGACAGCCGAAAAAAATCCAGGGCTTCAAGGCTTTACATTTTCGATGCGACAACTATTTCTTTATTTCAGGAAGTGTTGCGTACTTCCGGGAAAAATCCGTCTGGCAAAAGAAAGGGCGGTATTAAAGTACACACTCTTATCAGAAGCGATCAGGATGTTCCTTGCATGATACGCTACAGTGCGGCAGTGGCCAATGATTCCCAGTTTCTCAAAGAAATCTTTCTGCCTAAAGGTTCGATTCTTGTTTTCGACAGGGGATACTGCGATTATACAACGCTTAATCGCTTTGCCAATGATAATATTACCTGGGTTACGCGAAGACGCAAACAACTTACTTATAAAGTTTTACAGGACTATAAAAAAACTGATAATGATGCAACAATAATCAGCGATGAAAAAATTCAATTAGGATTTCGTTCGGGCACAAAAGTTAAAGCAAGGCTGGTTCGTTACAAAGATCTTGTAAGTGGTGAAGAATATGAATTTATCAGTAATAATTTCAGAATGAAGGCTACTACTATTGCCCGGGTTTATCAAAACCGATGGCAAATAGAACTGCTATTTAAACGCATGAAACAAAATTATCCACTCAAGTATTTTCTGGGGGATTCTGAAAATGCAATTCAAATACAAATATGGTGTTCACTAATAGCGGATCTGATATTGAAAATTATAAA
>JAUZPC010000488.1 GCA_030706105.1 Bacteroidota bacterium
CCCTTCATTAGGATGCCTTTCAACTAAAGAAATATGGGATAAAGAAGGCAGACTGGTGGAAAGCGACCAGCTGAAATTATTGAAAGCTATCGGGAGTACTAACAAAACAAAGGGTTTTCTTGTGGTTGTTGAACTGGATGATAAAAATGAGCCGGTTAGCTTAAGTGAAGTAGAGAATATAATAAAGGAATTGGATAACCGGGGGAAATAGAAATATCTTGTTAGTTTTAGAGTTGTCTCTATTCATTTTATATAGATCACTTCTCAAAATGCTATCTTTATTGGTAGATGTTATACATTGATTAAAATGCATTTCTTGGTTACTTTTAAAGATTATAAAAAATTTGAAAATGAAAAAAGTATTTTTAGCAGGTTCTACAGGCTCAATTGGAATAAATTCTCTTAATGTAATTAGGGAATTGAAAGGTGAATTTAATGTAGCTGCGCTATCTATTAATTCAAATACTGCATTACTACAACAACAAGTAATTGAATTTGAACCCGAAACTGTTATCATAAACGACTATCAGGCATATCAGGAGTTTAAATCATTAGGCCTTAATTGCAAAGTCCTGTTTGGCGAACAAGAAATGTGCAATGCCGCCGCCGCTATGGAGTATGATATATTCCTTGGTGCTATTGTTGGGTTTGCAGGTCTCCCTGCTGTTATAGAAGCAGTTAAAAGAGGTAAACGAATTGCTCTGGCCAATAAAGAAACACTTGTGGCTGCCGGTGAATTTGTAAAAAATCTTTGCCGTAAGAATAATGCTGAAATATTACCGGTTGATTCTGAACATAGCGCTATATTCCAATGCTTAGTGGGAGAGAATAAAGAGAGCATTGAAAAAATTATATTAACTGCTTCAGGCGGGCCTTTTAGAGAATATTCCAAATCAATGCTGCAATCTGTTTCTGTTGAACAGGCTTTGGCACATCCAAACTGGAAGATGGGAAGCAAAGTTACTATAGATTCAGCTACCCTGATGAATAAAGGACTTGAAGTAATTGAGGCATATTGGCTCTTTGATGTAGAAATAAAAGACATAGATGTTGTTATACATCCGCAGTCAATTATTCATTCTATGGTACAATATAGGGATGGCTCAATTAAAGCCCAGCTTGGTTTACCCGATATGAAGCTACCTATACAGTATGCTCTTACTTATCCTGAGCGAAGACAAAATACTTTTGCAAGAGCTAATTTTCCGTTAATCGGCAGCTTGTCTTTCTTTGAACCGGATTTTGATAAATTTGAGTGTCTCAAACTGGCTTTTGATGCGCTTAATGCAGGCGGAATGTCAACTTGTATCCTTAATGCTGCTAATGAGGTTGCGGTTAACAAATTTTTAACCGGAGATATTAAGTTTGTAGAAATTCCAAATTTGATTAAAAATGCTCTAAGTAAAATTCAAAATGGAATTTGTGAGGATTTAGAGTCTATTATTGAATGTGATAAAATAACCAGAAGATACGTTTCTGAAATGAATTAAAGGAGATTCTTGTTAATGGATTATGTGATTTATTTTATAATAACAATTGGCATATTAGTATTTGTACATGAATTCGGCCATTTTGCTGCCGCAAAATTAAGCGGAATGCGGGCGGATATCTTTGCTCTTGGATTTGGGAAACGATTGTTCGGATGGAATAAAAAGAACGGTTTCTCCTTTGGTGAACTGCCAAAAGATTTTGATGGTGAGGGGCATACGGACTATAGACTGTGTCTTTTACCTTTAGGCGGTTATGTAAAAATTGCAGGTATGGTTGATGAAAGTTTTGATACAAATTTTGCTGATGCTGAGCCCCAGCCTTATGAGTTTAGATCTAAGTCTGCCGGAAAGAAAATATTTGTAATAAGTGCCGGCGTTGTAATGAATTTATTACTCTCTTTAATTGTTTTCTGGAGTGTTTATTTATTTCAGCCTAAGCATATTACAAAAACCACTGAAGTGGGGGTTGTAAATCCGGGCAGCCCGTCAGACAAAATGGGATTTAAAGAAAATGATAAAATCCTTTTAGTTAATGGAAAAAATGTAACAAGCTGGGAAGATGTTACATCTGAAATGTTCATTAACAATATTGGCAAGGATCTTAATGTTAAGGTCATGCGCAGTAATCAGGTTACTGATATATTTATCCAAAAGAAAAATATTCCCGATCAAAACGACAAACTTGTCTTTTTACCTAAAGGAGTTCGTACTGAAATTGCAGACTTAGTACCAAAATCACCTGCCGAAGAAGCCGGTGTTAAGAAGGGCGATGTCATTATTTCAGCAGCGGGCAGTAAAATATTTTCAAGGGAAGAAGCAATTTCAACTTTTGAAAAGAATAAAAAGAAGACTATTAGTTTAGTTGTAAAAAGAGGGCAAAACGAAGTTACACTTGCTATTACTCCGGGATCCGATGGCAAAGTAGGCGCATATATCGGTGATATTTATTCAGGCCCAATTGAATACAAATCTTACGGATTTTTTGAAGCATTTACTGCCGGTGTTAGTGAAATTACAAAATTGACTGAACTTACGTTCAGCATGATAGGAAAAGTTTTTGCAGGTAATATAGAGTTTA
>JAUZPC010000489.1 GCA_030706105.1 Bacteroidota bacterium
GCAGGGGAGGGAAAACAGACTACATGACCGTATATGCTATCGAAAAAATGGTCTGTCCTGGGAGATTGTAAGACTTGCACCTTAACCGGCCGGTTCTTTTTTCCTTAGATTAAACTCCTGGAAAATTGTTCGGCAAATAATTGACAAAATTATAATTGCACCACCTGTAATAGCAAAATTACCAGGCTTTTCACCATACCAAATCATTACCCATACCGGATTTAGTATTGGTTCCACCATTGAAATCAAAGATGCTTCAATAGCCAATACTTTTAACAATCCAAAATTAAAAAAAGCATAGGCAATTCCAATTTGAAATACTCCCAAATAAATTGTAAATATTATGTCTCTGGGGACTATGGAATGTATACTCCCTATAGAGTACATTCCAATTAAAGTAATAAGTATATTTCCATAAAATACAGTACTATATTGATATTCATCAGAGTTTTTTCTAACCCCTAAGAGGAATAATGCAAAAGCTACTCCGGAGATTAATGCTAAAATATTTCCGATAAGATGTCCGGGAGTCAGCTGATCAAAGAAGAAAAGGCCCATTCCCAAGAAACAGAACAAACTGGAAATTATATTGATTTTTTCATATTTGGTCTTGTTGATTATTGGTTCGAAAATTAAAACATATATTGGAGCTGTATATTGCAGGAAAATAGCGTTAGCCGCCGTAGTCATTTTTGTTGCTGATACAAACAGAATTAAAATACCTGCATAAAAAACAGCATTAATAAGTCCGGCTTTATTAATTATAATAGCACGTTTTCTGAAAATAACTAAAAATGTAAGAGCTGCAAATAACGAACGGATCGATGAAAGTTGAATAGCATTTAATGAGGTCAACTTTATCAGAACTCCACCGGTACTCCACAATATAGCGGCAACAATAATTGCTGCTAATCCCTTTCTATGAGCTGTATTTTCCAAGTCAATATCTATATAGAAAAATGTTTATATTATAAATTAAAAATAATTCTATTTTCTCTTATTTAAAACATTATTAAAATGGTATGGAGCTATAATTATATTGATCATACTGCAGATATTGCAGCGGAAATTACAGGAAGTACTCCTGAGGAGCTGGTTTTAGGAGCCTTTGCGTTATTAAAAAATATTTTAATTGAAGGAGATATAAAAAGTTTTGAAAAGAGAAAAATTGAGTTGAAAGCTTCTTCTTTAGAAGAGATAATAGTAGATGTTTTATCGGAACTGAATTACCTGGCTCTTGTAAAGAGGTGGGTCTTTAATGAAATAACTGATATCAGTATAAAGAAAAGTAAAGATACCTGGGAAGTTTTTCTTGATGTAAAAGGTGAAATATTTAATTCAGCAAAACATATCCTTAAAGAAGAAGTAAAAGCTATTACTTACCATAACCTGAATATTAAAATTGAAGATAACATTTATAAAACTTCAATTTATTTTGACGTATAATATGTTATGTTATATAATGAAATTGAAATAGAGAAAATAAGCGACAATCTGTGGGAGATTCCAAAGCATGGAAATATGTTGGTTCCTGGCCGGATTTATCTTTCCGAAGATATGCTTCGAAAAAATATTATACATGAAGATACTCTAAAACAGTTAGTAAATGTGGCACATCTGCCCGGCATCCTGAAGTATAGTCTTGCGATGCCAGATGTTCATTGGGGGTATGGTTTTCCCATTGGGGGCGTAGCCGCAATTGATTATGACACAGGGGTAGTGTCTCCGGGTGGTGTCGGTTATGATATAAATTGCGGGGTCCGTCTTGCAGTAACTAATCTCAAATTTAATGATGTAAAATCGAAAATTCCAAATTTGATAAATACTTTATATGCAAATATTCCGGTTGGTGTAGGAGCCAGAAGCGCAATAAAAAAAATAAGCAAAGATGAATTAAAAAGATTATTAAGTGTTGGTTCTAATTGGGCCGTTAATAATGGAATGGGAATAGATTCCGATATTGAATTTACTGAGGAGAACGGTGTATTTAAAAATTGTTCATCGGACTTTATTAGCGATAAAGCGTTTGAAAGGGGACTGGATCAGGTTGGGACACTTGGTGCCGGTAACCACTTTATTGAGTTGGGAATAGTTAATGAAATTTATAATGAATCTGCCGCCTCCGTTTTGGGTTTATTTAATAATCAAATTATACTTTTAATTCATACTGGATCCAGAGGCTTCGGTTATCAAATTTGCGAAGATAGTATCAGAAAATTGATGAAATCATTTAACAAGTTTGGTATAAAATTGCCTGACAAGCAGCTAATTTGTGCTCCTATAAAATCAAGTGAAGGACAAGAATATCTGACTTCTATGCAATGTGCGGCAAACTATGCCTGGACCAACAGGCAGGTTATTATGTATCTGGCAAAAAAAAGTCTTCTACAAGTATTAGGGCTGACTGAAAAAGAATTGGGATTCTCTTTAGTGTATGACATAAGTCACAACATAGCAAAGGTCGAACAACATCTAATTGATGGAAAAGCTAAAACAGTTCTCGTTCATAGGAAAGGCGCTACAAGAGCATTTGCTGCATTAAACATTTCAATACC
>JAUZPC010000049.1 GCA_030706105.1 Bacteroidota bacterium
TGACATTTAAAAACCTTAAAAATTTGTACCAAAAATAAAGAAATTAAACATAAAATAACAGGGAAACAAAATTAGCCGGTCATTGCCGAGCCGAACGGCGGAACGTCTCAGCGTAACGCGAAGCCCAACTTCGTAGTTAATTCGTTAGTATCGCAAGCAATGAGATTTCTCTACCGATAAACCGGCATCGAAATGGCAAGTAAAAGAGAGAATATACTGTGGCTAAAGCCCAATTCTGTAGAGTGGGCTCCATTATCCACGGGCTGAAGCACCGTGGCTATTTAAAAGCCAGGGGCCTCAATTGTGTAATGTAATTATAAGATTTCTCTATCGATAAATCGGCATCGTAATGACAATTTCCCAACCCATTTATGGGTTTCCAACGTGGAAGCAGGGTATTGCGCTCACACGAATAAAAACTATCCAGCCCGCTATTTTAATGGCGGGTAACATGATTAAAAATCGTAAGATTGCTGCTAAAATCAAGATAATCAGGCAAATCAGGTAATTCAAGGTTCAGACAATTGCATAAAAATATTAGCATCCCAGATTCAGACTCTCACACAAATAGCAATTGCCCAACCCATTTATGGGTTTCCAACGTGGCGGCTGGGTATTTTTTGTAACATAAATAAATAGTGTTGGGTTTGGGAGCTACAGAGTAGCGATATGTTAATAGAAAAATTGTATTGTAGAAGTCCAGAGCTCCCATCGGAGCGGTATGTTGCTTTTATTTCCCTAAATACTATTTATATTTCGCCCCCATGGGGCTCTTTGGGTTATGGTATTATATGGATTTCTACTAACATATCGCAACTACGTTGCTAAATCAAATGCCGGGTGTATTGATTTCTTTCAATTTAAAAGTAGTCTATGCAGAGTGGGGCTTTGTTATCCACGCGCTGAAGCACCGTGGCTATTAAAAAACTATGGGACTCAATTGTATATAAAAAAAATAATTTTGAATGAGCAATCTTAGACAGCGTAAAAAGTATAAAAAAATCCCCCTCGCCAGCCGGGCCCGACGTCAGGAGGGGCAGGCGGACGGAGAGGGGGCAAGGGGGTGAGGTCATTAAGTACCTATTGTACAATAAGATACTGGCATCTCCAGATAAGATCTAATCCTGAGTGCCCAAGACAAGCAGACCACCTTAACGGCTTATTGCTCAGATTTCTCTGCCGATAAATCGGCATCGAAATGACAATTTATCAGTTAACATAATTAAGGCCAGATACAAATATCTGATAACACATAACTGTTGACTGTTAACTGCTGACTGTCAAGGCATATTCTTCTGGTTTTTCAAAATGGACGTTATGTCCGGCACCTTCAATTATTATGTGCCTTGCATCAGGAAAAGCAGATACAATATCCTTATTTATTTCAGTAAATTTAGTGTCCAGACTGCCTGTTATCAATAAAACGGGAGAGGATATGTTTTTGAGATTCTCATATTGTGGCGGCATTACTCCGGTGCCAAATCCCTTTAGAGAATTGACCAAACCAATTGGCGAGTTTAGCAACTTTCTTTCCCGTAGTTCCATCAGCTTTGTTTTATATTTCCTTTGTGTTGCAAATAAAGGTATGTTCATCCAGTAATCAACAAATTCATCTATTGGCTTTTCTTCAAGTATATTTATTACTTTCCTGTCAGACTCAATTCTATTCAGGCGTTCTAATGGATCTGCCAAACCCGGAGAAGTGCTTTCAAGTATTAATTTGAAAATATCGTCAGGATACTGCGCTGCATATGCAAGAGCCAAACGCCCTCCCATGGAGTAACCTGCCAAAGTTATTTTCTGCTGAGGTAAATTGGTAATAACACTTTTTACAATTTTAATTAGGAATGGAAGCCGGTAATATTCTATACTATCAGGGGAAGATGACTTGCCATGTCCGGGTAAATCTATTCCAATTAAATTGCAATCTTCTTTCTTTAATTCTTCAGCAATAATATTCCAATCACAGGCTGAACCCGTGAACCCGTGCAGGAACAGTATTGCAGGCCGATCTTTCTTTAATTCATTGTAATGTGTCAGTTCAATATTTACATTATCAATTATCAAAATACAATCAACTTCTTAAAGCCGAATTAATACTCGCTTCTAAATTCTTTTTTGTCTCTGCGGAAATAGCTGAATCGGTCTTATATTCAATTACTGAAAATGAAGAGCTGTTTTGCGCTTGTGCCAGGGCGGTTTGGATTGATTTGCTATTATTTATTAAAAAGTAATTCCCGCCAAATGCCGATACTATTTTTTTAAAATCTATATTAAGCGGGGTAGTAAAGTATTTTTCAAATTCATCAAACCCACCGGCAATAGGCAAAGTGTTAAATATTCCTCCGCCATTATTATTTACCAATATTATTATTAAAGGAATATTGTTGTCCTTTGCAATCAGCAAGGAGCTTATGTCATAATAAAAAGCGAGATCACCGGTTACAAGCACTGTCAATTTGCCTGATCCCTTGTTTATGCCTAAAGCAGTGGAGATAATACCGTCAATGCCGGCGGCCCCTCTGTTATTATATACAGTTACCCGGGGCGGCAGTATGCCTGCAAAATTATTAAAATCTCTTATTGGCAGACTGTTGGAAAGAAATATGTTACAATTTTCGGGCAGGTGCTTTATTAAATCTCTATATAATCTGCCTTCAAATTGATCTTTAATTTGTGCCAGATTTTTAATTTTAATATCGGATATTGCTTTATCAAAGTCCAAAATACCATTCAGCCAGCCGGAATTATTTAATTTCAGTTTTATGGAATTTATAGCAGTACAAAATTCAAAAGGGGACTTTAATATTTTTTTTGTAACTTTTTTATGCGGATCAAAAAGATCATTATACTGATTTATCTGGAGATATTCGCCATTAAAATTTTTTAAAAAATTCTCAAATCCTTTTGAAAAAGTGGATTTCCCAAAATGAATTATCATACCAGGCTTGCCGTTGGGGAAAGTATAATTCCCAAGGAAAGGATCTATGTTTGCAACAAGATTTTTGCAATCCTTATTTTTAAGGTTGGATGTTACTTCAGCCAATATGGGGTAGCTTGTATTATAAGAAAATTTATTTATTGCCGCTATCGTCTTTTTCTCAAATAGATCGGAACCCGCAATTATTAATCCATTCGGATTGCTTTTTAGAATTTCTATAATATCTTCGTCAAAATTCTTTGGGCCTTTATCCGGAGCTTGTAAGCAGGGCTTATATGCCGTCATTTCTTTAATAAGGGAGTCATCGAGCTCATCCGTATATGAATTTGGCTCTAAAGGTTTGTCGAAGTGAAAATTGACATGAACCGGTTTACGTAAATTAACAGCAGCAAAAAAGCAGTCTAAAGCCGCATCTTTTACTCGTTTTAGAAAATTTGGCTCTGCGTTAGTTACTTCTATATTAAATTCCCGGCCGATATGGTTCTTGTAAATTCCTATTTGATTAATTGTTTGGCTTGCGCCATAATGTGACATCCCTTTGGGGCGGTCAGCCGTTATTACAATTAATGGAAAATTATTCTTATATGCTTCAACAATTGCCGGATAAAATTCCACAGTTGCCGTTCCGGAAGTACAAATAATTACGGAAGGAATTCGTTCAGCTTGTGTTAAGCCAAGGGCAAAAAATCCTGAAGTCCTTTCGTCAATGCATATGTACTTCCTGATTCTTTTTTGCAAAGCAAAAGCCAGTGTTAATGGTGTACTTCTGCTTCCGGGGGAAATACAGCAATTTTTAATTCCTAATTTAGATAGTTCATCTGCAAATAATTTGGAAACAAAAAAATTGCGGTTTACTTTCATTTTAATTCTTAAAAATAGAAAGAATAGGCATTAGCTTTAATTCCGATTCTTTATATTCTTCCTCTCCATTGGAGCCGTCAATTATTCCGCATCCTGCGTAAGCATAAACTTTATTTTTAATTGCCAGAGCCGATCTGATAGCAACAACAAATTCTGCTTCTTCAAAATTAAACCAGCCGGTAATACCGGAGTACATTCCTCTTTGAAACTCTTCAAGTTTTTTAATTAGTGCAAGGGAATTTTCTTTAGGACAACCGGAAACAGCCGGAGTAGGGAATAAGTCCTTAAGCAATTTAAAATTTGAATTTTCGCAAGTTAATGCTGCCGTAATTGTAGTATGAAGATGCTGTATATTGCTAAGTTTTTTTACAGAGAAATTATTATTTAACTGTATGTTATTAGCAAATTTAGACAAAGCATTTACAATATGATCAATTACAATCTGATGTTCTTTTCTGTCCTTAGGATTATTTAAGAGCTCTTCTGCAAGTTTGGCATCCTCTTCCTCACTGTTTCCTCTTGCAGCCGAACCGGCAAGGGCATCTATTTTTATTTCATTTTTACTAAGCCTGGAAAGCAGCTCGGGAGTAGCTCCAAAAAATAGTGAACCGCTGCTTTTGAACAAAAATATTGAACACTCAGGATAGGTGTCTCTTAACTTGTAAATTACATTTTTTGCAGAAACGTCTGCAGCCAAAGAAATATCTATTCTGCGGGACAAAACCACCTTATCAACATTGCTGTCAAGAATATACTCTGTAGCAGCCGCAATGTTTTGTTTCCACTTTTTCTTTTCCTTGGGCGTATTGCCTGCAATGTTAACAATCTGGTTACTCAAACCGTTAGTTACCGGTTTAAGTGTATCAATAAGTAAAAACTTTTGCTCGAGATTCTGTTTTAATCTTTCTACAGAAGCGTTAACAATACAATTATGTATTATGTAATTACTATTATTATAGCTCAGAAAAACAAGAGAGGGGATAAACCAGTTGGAATCGTCAAAATCTTTCCATTCTTTACCTTCATTCTCCGTAAGGAATTTCATTCCCCCTACAAACAAAGGGATTTCATTAAGCCGGCATTCTTCGGCATTTGAATGGAAGCTTTTCTTTATCTCTTTTATCTTTTTATCAATAGTGTCAAATCGCTGACGTCCATTCTCATTTAAATTGAGAACTTCTCCCAAAGCTAAAAATTTATAGCTGTTTGAATTTGATTCATAATAATAACCCTTGCTAACGCTGTTTAGCGCGGGGTCTATAAGTTCAAAAGGGAAAAACGAATTGCAGGGTTGAACAAAACTAATGATTGAATTTTTAAAATTATTTTTTAATTCGGTTTTTTTAGTTAAACAAAATTGTTCATATGCAGCTAAAAAGCTGTTAAATTGCTCTTTCATCTATATCTAAAGGAAATAATGAATATAATCTTATTTTATTTTAATATTGACAAACTTTATTTATCAAATATATCAAAAAATAAAGAAAAAACAATTAAATTAAAAGCTTAATACTAAAATAAAATATCTTCTTCAACCGTATCAAGCATTCTTAAATAACTGTCATATCGGAATTCTGATATCTTGCCGTTCTCAACTGCTTCAATTATTGCGCATCCGGGCTCATGCTGATGTGTACAGGTATTAAATTTGCAGTTATTTATGTATTCTTTAAATTCAATAAAATAATGGCCTAAATCTTCTTTCCTTATTCCGTATGGATCAATTTCCCTTATCCCGGGCGTATCTATTACAAATGTATCTTTTGCAACCTTAACCATTAAAGTAGTAACTGTTGTATGTTTCCCTTTTGAGGTAGAGGCGCTGATTGAATTTGTAGCAAGTTGAAGGTCCGGAAAAATTGAGTTTAGGATGGATGATTTGCCGACTCCGCTATGCCCCCAGAAAAAGCTTTTTTTATTAGGCAGGAGCTCTTTAATTGAGTTAATGTTGAGATTTTTTTTTGCCGAGACAGGAATAACTTTATACCCGATGTCGGAATACAGCTCAAGCCATGGTTCAATATCGTTATTATCATCCAGATCAATTTTATTAACGATAATAATTGGTTCGCAGGCGGCACTTTCAGCGGTAACTAAAAAACGGTCTATTACTTTATTGTTAAAAATTGGATTAACAAAACTTGAAACGATAAACATCTGGTCTATGTTTGCAACACCGACCTGTTCAAGTCTTTCCCCCCTGTAACTGGCACCTTTAATTTTTGGAGCTTTTCTTGAGATATAATTCTTTCTTGGTAAAATTTTATATATTACTCCGGTTTTATCTTCATTCAGATCATACTCAATATAGTCTCCCGTGACAGCAAAATCTGTTTTATATAGCTTGTCTTTCTTCAGGTTAAAGTCAAGTTTGAATTTACCTTTTACACTGCATCTTATAATATTGTCCTGTCCGTCCGGCAGTACATAATAGTCTTTACTTTCAATTCTGCAAATTATACCGTTGATATCTATCCTCCAAAAAAAATAAAAAAAGCACCTTACCTAAAGATAAGATGCTTAGTTTTTTAAGTCAATTATGTGGGGCAAAAATTAAAATCTGAAAGTTCCTGTAAGTACAAATTTGTTATATTTTATATCCTGATAAGTTCTGGAAACATTACTTCCGTAATTATCGCCATAATCACTCCACCAGCCATGAACATATGCCAAATCAATACCGAATGAACCTTGAGTTAAAAATCCCAAACCGCCGGTAATATATTTCTTATCGAACTTAGATGGATCATCTTTATATGCTGAAGGCTGATACATAAAACCGCCTCTTACCCTTAAGCCTATCTGTGGGATCGTATATTCCAGACCTACATTTAAATTTACAACACTTCTTAATAAGTCCTGAATATTTGTGTTCGTCTTATTAAGTGCATCTTGTGTAATTGCTGTAGGATCTGAAAATTCCATTGTGGAATAGTCAATATAAGTAGCATCACCGGAAAGTATAAAACCCATGTAATTTGCTGAAAATCCTCCGGCAAGTTCAAGCGGTGTAGTTAATGTATATTCAACTTTATCGCTATATTTGCTTTGGTCAATTACGTAAGATGCGTTAGCAAAGTCACTTCTGGCATCAACATTAAATTCTTCTTTAATCTTTATGGACTTAGGTATCTGAATTGTAACACCGACTCTGCCAAATTTTTGAAGTTGATAAATAAGACCTAATTTAGCATCAAAACCTGTAAGATCCCATTTAGTGTTTCTATTTAGATAGAAGGTCTGAAAGCTTCTTGAATTTGCTACTGAAGGATCGGTCAGTCTGTTTGCATAATAACCGGCAAAATCATCTTCATAATAATCATTATTAGATTCAAAGCTGCCTGTTAATAGATTTATATTAGCGCCCACAAAAAGATTTTTATCTACTTCAATTGCCCCGGAAAAGGACCAGGCGTCTAATGATCCTTTATTGGTAATTTTTCCGCTTTGATTAAGGTGGCCTTTAAAAATACTTGTATCTTGCCCGCTAGTACCCGGGTATGTTAATACAAGGTCATAAGGCAAATCATTACCAGTAAAATTTTGAATCCAGGATGTGTTACCGCTGTTAAATCCGTCAAATTTCATAATTCCTGAAAAATCTTTGACGGAATTATAACCTACTGCAAAAACCAGACTTCCCTGAATAGTAGGGAAAGGGAGAACAAGGCTTATTCTGTTCAACCGTCCTGAAGAAAGGGATCCATTGGTACTGACGCCCATAAAACTGACATCATTACCGGCATTGTTAAATTCAAGCCCTGCTCCAAATTCAATCTTCCTGACTAATCCTAAACCGGCAGGGTTAAAAAAGGCCGCTGATCCATCATCGCTTAAACCAAGATAAGCATTACCCATGCCCAATGCACGCGCGTTGTAACCGATACCGGGAACTCCAAGTCTTAGGGCATCATTTACATTCTGTGCATAATTTAAATTTTGTAATAAAAGGAAAAGAATTATTACAAGTCCGCTATGTGAATATTTGTTGAACATTTATCTATCTCCTTCTTTCGCCATTATTTCTACTTCCGTCACTATCCCTGACGGAGCTTTTAGTTTCAGAACTCTTATTTGAATTGTTGGAACTGGATGAATTAGTACTTGATGTTCTTTCTTCTTTTGTCTCAGTTCTTGTCTGTGTAGTTTTTGTTGTACTTCCGGAATTATTTGAACTGCTGCCGGCACTATTTGTGTCAGATCTGCTTGTTGAGACTGTCGGATTATCAAAATGGTATAGTTCCCTTAATGGGTTTACTCTGCCGCCGTCATTGTCTCTAAGTGAACTTGTACCGGAGTTTGAATTTCTTTCCCTTGTCTTCTCATTTACCTGATTATTTGAAGATCTGTCATTATTAGAAGAACTGCTGCCGTTATAAGAAACTGCCCACCACGGAGTATCATAATAATAATAATAATCTCCGTAATACTCAGGCTCATAATAAGATGTGTAATCATCCTGCCTGACTTCGGAAGCTGAATTTACATCAGGATCCCAAAGTACAGTATAACATCCCGGAAATAACATGAACAATGCTGCTACAATAATGGATTTAATAAGCAATTTCATTTTATCTTCTCCTGTCTGAACTTCTTTGTTCTCTTTGGCCGCTGTTGCTGCTGCTTCTTGGGGCCTGATTATTTCCGCTGTTTGTATTACTCCTCGGAGTCTGGTTATAAGTCGGTCTGTCATTTCTTTGAGTCCGTTGAGTCCGTTCTATCCTTTGGTTACCATTACCATTAGATTTACGATCTTCGCGGATATCTTTTCTCTGCTTTGGCTGATTCTGTCTTGTCTCTTTTTTTACATTCTCTCTAACATCTTTTCTTCTGTTTACAGGAGGCTGAGTCAATTCTTTTCTGGTGTTATCGTTCTTTCTTTCTCTCTGAATCTGCCTGTCTCTTGATACCGGCGGAGTTGTCTGATTCCTGCCGTCATTCCTTTTAATCTGTTCACGAACTCGCGGAGTAGTTATCTTTTGGTTGTCTCTGGTTCTTATGGTACTTCTTGGATTATTACCCGTTCCGGTTAAGCTGCCTCTTTCTCTAAAACCAGGGCCTCTTAATCCATCATTGCCGCGTAAGTTATATCCGCTTCTTGTTCTTTCCTTGTAACCGTAATAATTATTCCAGTTATTGTGATGTCCGTAATATCCATGGTAATAACCTGAATAATAAGGATTATAATATAAACTGTTATAATAGTATGGATATGGGTACCAATAATAATCTATGCATGAGAAACAGTTATAGTTCCAGTAGTAGTCATAATAATAAGGTGACCCAAAAGAAACATCAAAAACAAATGAAGGATAATAATGGCTATAGAACCTTCTGTAATTTGGATAAGTGCCTACATAATAATTATTTATAACCTGGCCATCAGACCCCTGGCTGTCGTAATTGCCTGTAGTGTCCTGCTCATCTGAATAATTTTCGTCAGAGTAGTTCCTGTCATTATTATCAGTATAATAACGATCATCGCGTGCATTACCCCTGTCTGCAAATTGTGTATAACATCCTGTTAATGTTATAAATAAGACAGGTACAATATATAATAAAATCTTTTTCATGATTAACCTCAAAAACTTAATCAAAGTTGTGCAAAAATTACGCCAAATAAAAGTATAAAATTCAAGCATTTATTTAAGAAAATAGCTATTTTAAAACTAATAATTATACAAAATATTATACATAACTGTATATAAAACTGTACATATTTCATAATACGGAAATGGTTGTCATAGGGATAATGTAAAATTTTCTATATTTTTGACAAAAACTAAATTAAAATGACTGAAAAAAATAAATCTGAGCATTATCAAAAAATAATATCCTATTTTCTGGGTTTTATTTCTTTAACCCTTTTTGTGTATATCCTTATAGCATTCAGAACAATTCTTATTCCGGTTACAATAGCTGTATTTATGACGTTCCTTTTCCATCCTGTACTGGAATATCTGCATAAGTTTAAAGTACCTAAAGGAATTTCGCTGATTCTTATTTTATTGGGACTTATAGGCGTTACGTATCTTATAGTTGTGATGTTTGAGTCCAACGCACAGGCTTTTTCCGGCAAGTACAATTATTATGCGGGAAATTTTAACAAGGCTGTTGAAAGTATCCTCGCTGTTTTTAATATGAACACAAATGACCTGGCTGTGATGCTCCATTTTAAATCCGGCAAATTCACTTTTAATGAAATTGCTGAAAGTTTGCTCAACTCCGGGGTTATTCCTCAAATTTTCAATTCAGTAACTTCATTAATAGAAGATATTTTTATTACGTTGTTGTTCTGGGGCCTAATGATAATGGGGAAGGACAAATTTGAGGATAGACTGAAGGTCGCATTTGCGGAAAGGGATGACTTTATTAGTGATAATATCCAATCTGTTGATAATCAGTTGCAGAATTATATCTTTATAAAATCTGTCCTTTCAATCTTTACAGGACTAATTACCAGTTTGGTTCTTTGGATTCTTGGAGTGGATTTCCCCGTAATTTGGGGTGTGCTTGCATTTATCCTTAATTATATACCGAGTATTGGAGCAATTATTTCCATAATTTTTCCTGTATCAATTGCATTATTGCAATATGGCATCGGAATAAGGGCTATATTAGCAGGTGCGATTCTATTCGTTATTCATAATCTTGTCGGGAACCTGCTGGAACCTCAGATGATGGGTAAAAGAATGGATCTCAGCCCAGTATTTGTCCTCTTTTCTTTGTTTTTCTGGGGATGGGTTTGGGGTATCCCGGGTATGTTTTTAGCGGTACCTATTGCCTCAATAATAAAAATATTCTGCGGCATTATTGAACCTCTAAAACCGCTTGCTATTATTTTAGGGGGTAATCCTGAAACTAAAAAAGTTATTTAGTCACACAATATATTAATGCTTTCAAAATGAATTTTACAGATAAAATAGCCCATTTAAAATTTTTACAAATAGCTTCACAGGTTGCTTCAGAAAATAACTTTATGTTATATTTAGTAGGCGGGTATGTCAGAGACTTATTGCTTGAGCGAAATAATGAAGATATAGATTTTCTTGTTGTTGGCAGCGGGACCGATTTTGCGGAAAAGTTAGCTGCAAGGCTGGGCGTGTTAAAGGTTGTAACATTTAAAAACTTTGGAACGGCGCATTTTTACTATGATAAGTATGATCTGGAATTTGTAGGCGCAAGAAAAGAATCTTACGATAAAAACAGCCGCAAACCTGTAGTGGAAGATGGCACTTTCTTGGACGATATCAACCGAAGGGATTTTACTATTAACACAATGGCTATCTCATTAAATATTGATAGCTTCGGTGATCTTATAGATACTTATAATGGGTTGGATGATCTTAGTAATAAGATTATTCGGACTCCACTAGATCCTTTTGTTACTTTTAGCGATGATCCGCTTAGGATTATGAGAGCTTTTCGCTTTGCCGCCACTCTTAATTTTACACTGGATGATACCATTCTTGTTGCTTCCGCAAAGATGAAAGAACGGTTAAAGATAGTATCTCAGGAAAGAATTACAGACGAATTTTTGAAACTTCTTGCTGCTCCAAAACCATCCATTGGGATTAAGCAATTGTTTTATGCCGGAATATTGGAAATAATTTTCCCCGAAATTGCAAATCTTGCCGGTGTAGAACAGCGCCAGGATTTTCATCATAAAGATGTATTCCTGCACACATGTCTTGTAGTGGATAATATTTCTAAAGTTACCAATAATTTATGGCTCAGGTTTGCAGCTCTTGTACACGATATTGCAAAGCCTGCTACAAAAAGATTTCAGGAAGGAACCGGCTGGACCTTTCATGGCCACGAAGATTTAGGGGCTAAAATGATGAAAGGAATATTCAGGCGGATGAAA
>JAUZPC010000490.1 GCA_030706105.1 Bacteroidota bacterium
AATAATGTTGGTTTTTAATACAATTTTACTTCTGCTAATGCCTTCACTTATATCTGCATTTGAATAATTTATTTTATTAGTAACATTTAACTTATATAAGATATCACGAATGAACATCTTCTCTAATGGAATATAGGCAGATTTGAAAATTTCCGTTGTGTCCATTTTATGCAGAACAGCATCTTCAGAGAGTAGTCTTTCGGCAATAATGGAATACAAAAAATTAGCTTTTGCTGAGTCTTCGTTAGCATTTCGTACAATGCGGGGAACAAGCTCATATCGGTTCTTAAAATCCTCTGTGGAGATTTTATTATCACCGAACTTCGCAAGAATATCACTACTGTTTTGTCCGTAAACAATACAAGTTAGTACTAAAAATACAAGATAAGAATATACAATTTTCATATAATAATATTTAAAAATCCTAAAAAAACACAATGAAAATTAAATAAATTAAGCATAAAAACAAGGACTAAATTGGATTAAGGTTATGAAGTTTTTAAAGTTGAAAGTTTGTAAAGTTATAAAGTTAAAAGTTAAAAGTTAAAAGTTTGTAAAGTTGAAAGTAATAAAGGAAAAGGATTTGGAGAATGGAAAATCTATTTCTAAATAAGTTTTTCATTCTCCATATAATTAATGCCCTAAATGTTTTTGTTTTGCCTTTTCTACTGCCTTAAGACGCTTAACCTCAAGCATTTTGACCTTTTCTTCCTTAGACAGTTTTTTCTTATCCTTTTTATCCTTCTCCATTTGTAATCTTAGGGCTTCCTGAGATTTGGTAGAAACCGGGCTTTGACTTGCTGCAAGCTTTGCAAGTTTTTTTACCCTTTTGGGATTCAATTTTTTAAATAAATTCTGTTCCTCAATAACGGACTCTGTTTGGTTTTCAATCAATGTTTGGAGTGTAAAATTAACGAAATGCAAAATAGTTCCGTCTTTTGGTTCATCTCCAAAAGTATGAATTGCCGAAAAAAGATGGTCGTCTATATGTTTTTCAATTAATCCAACCCAAAACTGCCCATTAAAAAATATTGTTAAGTGCATAAATATCCTCTTGATAATTTATTAAGCGCTAATGGACATCCCAAGAGGGAAGGATACGACACATAAAATGTGCATCTGGACTACCGGCCGGACTGTGTTTTTATAACGCTGAGTTTATAACTATTTGCCTTAAACAGGCTTTAATTTAACAAACAAATTTACTCAATAGACACAATAATTCAAAATTAAACTAATTTTTGTGTTTGTTGTTATATCGCAATAATAAAGTCCTTTTATGTAGTTTAAGATTGAATTATCATGTGCAAAGCGCAAATAATAAATAACAAATAATTAATTGTGTAAGCTTGTATAATTTGAAACTATTAACTAATTTTAATACAAGAATTTAAGAAAATTGGAAATTTAAATATAAAATCTACTGAAAAATACAATATTAGGGAATCCGATGAAGTTTTATAAAGCAATCTCACTCTTTTCTATGGTGCTGGTTTTGTTTTTATCTTTTTCTGCAAATACAGCATATTGTAAAGAAAAAGAAGGAAGTAAAGGGAAAGTTACAAATAAAGTAACAAATGCAGCCGGCAATGCATACAGGTTTAACATTAATAACATTAACCTGCCTCTTAACAGATCAGGTGTGCTTGCAGATGTTAGTATTGCAACTCCGGGAATTCCCTCCGCCCTTCAAAAAGGAGGTGTCTTTGATAATCAAATATTCTTGTTTTCTGGTGGTTTCTATTTAAGCGGCATAGATGCACAAGGGCATCCATGGACAAATGCAGTTGCTTCTGCTTCACGTATTCAAGATTATTTACCGGGCCCTGTCGGAAAAAGCGATGATCCCAAAGCTCAGTTATATGTTGTTTCTTCCAGTGATGCACCTTTCTCTCAAAGCTGGCAGGACTGGAAAAATGCAGTTGATATGGGAGCTGATTTTTATGATGGTGATGGTGACGGAGTTTATAATCCTATTGACAGAAATGGAAATGGACTTTGGGATGCTAACGAGGACCGCCCTGATTTAATTGGTGATGAAACAGTATGGTGTGTGTATAACGACAATGTTCCTGCTGCCCAAAGAACATTTACGGATGTAAATCCCCAGGGTATCGAAATAAGGCAAACAGTATATGCTTATAATTCAAATAGTTCTATTGGTAATATTATTTTCGTTCGTTACGAAATTGAGAATAAAGGAATTAGTCAGGTCTTAGATTCTGTATATTTTACAGCTTGGGCTGATCCCGATATAGATGATTCGAAAGACGATTTAGTTGGTTGTGATACACTACGTAGTGCCTGTTATACTTACAATAACGGTTCTGATGCAGTGTACGGTTCTAATCCCCCAAGCTTTTTAATAGATTTATTACAGGGACCAGCCTCATATATACCGGGAGTTACTTTTATAGATGCAAATGGTAATGGTAAGTTTGATGAGGGGGAAACGGCTCTACAAAGTGCATTTGAAATGAATGGTAAATACCGTGGTGTTAAAACAATTCCCGGTGCTGCAAACT
>JAUZPC010000491.1 GCA_030706105.1 Bacteroidota bacterium
CGGGGAAATCCGCACGGCTGTTGGCCGAGAATCGCAGGTTCCCGGTTATTTCAGCTTCCAGTTCTCCCTTTTCTGTTTTTACCGTGTACCGTTCTTTGTGCTCTGAAACAATCCTTCCGATTTCAAAATTCAATAGGTTATTCTCTATTCTCGTCTTTTCGATCCCCTGAGTATATCCAAAATCTTCTAATTTCATCTTAGTAAAATTTAAATGAAACCAATTTAAGTATTGTGTTAAAATGGATAATAAAACAACTGCCCGGAAGATTATCCGGGAAAAAGGTGATAGCCGGCAAGTACAGGCTATCGGTCAGACAAGTCCCGTAAACGGGATAGAGAATATTTTTTGCATAAATTTTAATCTGATATCAAAAATAATAATTTTTTGCCTGTTGAGAAAAGATTATAAAGTATTTGTTTTGCTTGAGGTTATTCGACGAAAATTATATCAATTATTTTTGTTTCGCAACTAAATATTTCCCTGAAAGGAATAAGAATTAAAGTCGGTAATTTATTGCCCTTCAACATAATAATTGCTAAGGGTCTAAAACAGGCCGGGAATTCATAAAAAAGTTCCAGGACTTTCTTCCGCGAAATGTTTTTATCAAATCCTTTGTGGTTATACGTATTTTTTTCGTCTTTGCGACATAGTGTAAAACGCATTTCTCGCAAAGACGCCAAGCCACCAGGATAAATGTAAACAGAGCCATTTCAAACTACTTCAACCCATTTATCTTTTACGTCAGAGTAATGATATTTATTTACGCTGAGATTCGCTGGGAAAAAAGGGAATTTCACTGAGTATTACCATGAAGCAGTGTTGCGTTATAACTCCTTTTTACTACTTGCGAAGCTTCGATTATTATTTTGTCATAACTATTTTTGAATTTCAATGGACTAAAGGCAGCCATAAACCTGTAATCTTTTCCGGCCGGGAATCTTGAATTTCTATTTTACTCTTATTAGGAAATATCAGGACAATAAATTTACGATATATTTGTCCGTTAAAATCTTTCAATTTAGATTAATTGATAACATGAAAAAAAATATACGATCCTTGTTGGTATTTGCTTTTCTTGTATTTTGTAATCTACAAACTAAAGGGCAACCAGCATATATATTTCGCCATCTGACCACAGATAATGGACTTTCTAATAATCATGTAACCTCAATATTAAAGGATAAATTTGGCTTTCTGTGGATAGGGACAGAGTCAGGACTAAACCGGTATGACGGTTATGGGTTTAAGGTGTATACGGTTCATCCTCATGATTTTAATAGTTTGTTGACCAATGACATAGGAGGTTTAAGTGAAGACGGTCTTGGAAATATCTGGATTTATGTAGGCTTTGGTTATATGGTGTATGACCACGGGAAAGACGGTTTTATCACGGATATACCGAAATTCTTGAAAAAGTTATCTATAACGGTTGGCCGTGAATATAAAATATATGTAGATAAAAGCCATGATTTATGGGTATTTAGTAATCAAAAAATATTTCACTTCGATACGCGTAGACAATTGTTGAAGGTATATAGGCAAAATCTTTCAATAATTGATCTTTCAACCATGGCGATAAGCGATGACAGTGATAACCTTTTTATAATTAATAAAGCCGGATTATTGTTCCAATTTGAAAAAAATACCGGCAAATTAGTAAGAGTCGAATTGCCCGATTTTATAAGGATTGAAATAGCGAACAATACGAATAAAATTTATGTAGATAGTTATAATGGGCTATGGCTTAGTCCATTCAAATCCGATCTCATTTATTACCGGAGAAATCCCAATCAAAAATGGCAAAAATTAACTTTACATTCATCCATAAAGACACGAACAGATATAGTACAGAGCATTAGTGATGACAAAAATGGCCAAGTCTGGGTAGGGACGGACCATAAAGGTGTTTTTTTATTTAATATCTATAAAGGAACAATCTCTAATATTCATTATGATCCTAAATTATACACCTCCATTGCATCCAATAATGTGGATTGTATCTATCGGGACAATGAGGGAACAATCTGGTTAGGACATGATAAAGTTGGAATATCCTATTTCCATAAGAGTTTTCAGAATATTGTAAATATTCAATACCCTGAATGCAGGGATATTAGTGCGATTTATGAGGACAGAAGTGGGAATATATGGTTTGGTACGGACGGGAAGGGGATATTTGTAAAAAAGGAAGCTTCAGTTAAAGCAATTCAGAAGCTTGCTTTTCCTAATTTTGCTGTAGTCTGTTTACTTGAAGACAGAAAAGGCCGGATGTGGATTGGAACATATCAAAATGGTC
The DNA here is from genome assembly GCA_030706105.1 of Bacteroidota bacterium. GTDB lineage: Bacteria > Bacteroidota > Ignavibacteria > Ignavibacteriales > Ignavibacteriaceae > JAUZPC01. Next base: position 2,298 of record JAUZPC010000491.1, read on the forward strand.
TTTTTTGTTATGAAAATGGAAAGATCCTTCAATTGAATACTCATAATAGCGACTTGTCTGATAACAATATCTGGAATTTACAGGAAGATTGTTATGGCGATCTGTGGGTTGGATCTTTGGGCGGTAAAGTTCAATGTCTGCATCCTGACTCCAAGATATTTGATCCGGTCAATAATCCCAAGGAGGAAGTTAAATATGCACAGTCCATGTATTATGACGGCAGA
>JAUZPC010000492.1 GCA_030706105.1 Bacteroidota bacterium
ACAAGCTGGACTGCCGTCAATACGGGTTTGTCAGACACTCTTGTCATTTCTCTTGCCGTAAGCGGCACTAATCTTTTTGCCGGGACTCATCACCTAAGTGTATGGAGACGGCCGTTATCTGAAATGATTACTTCGGTCGAGCTCTCCTCAAATGGTCAGCCGTCTAATTTCGGGCTTGAGCAAAATTACCCTAACCCGTTTAATCCAAATACTACAATAAATTATCGGCTTCCGCAGAGCGGGCCGGTAACAATAAAAGTATATGATGTCCTTGGCAACGAAGTGAAAACCCTTGTAAATGAATACAAATCTGCAGGTGAATACTCAATAAACTTTGATGCAGGCAAGCTAAGCAGCGGTGTGTATATCTACAGGATTACATCCGGCGGCTATACGTCAGCCAAAAAGATGACGCTGATTAAATAACCGATGCCATCTTTTTAAAAAGGCTTGCCCGCCGCATGGGGGTAGATGGGAGCAGAACAGCCCGGAAAGGGCAAATTATTAAATACGTTATAACATATTGTATTGTCCTATCCCTCCCCTTCGGGGAGGGAAAAAGGGAGGGGTTTGATGAAGAGCCTGTTATATCAATATAGCAATTATCTTCTGCAAAACCACTCCCTCAATTCCTCTCCAACTTCCACCTTCGGGGAGGCTGCCCGTTGCATGGCGGGGGAAAGGGAAGCCGAAACAGCTAAGTTGAAGATTTGTAAAGTCTAAAGTTTAACCAATCCGGTCAACTTGATACGCATTAAAACTAAGGGGAATACGTTACTCTTTTTTCTCTATTCTTTACTTTTTACTTTATACTTTTCTCTGTTCTCTGTGCAATTATTTTCCTTTCAATTGTTTTAATATTCTCATAAATTTGTAGATTAGGTTAATCTATAGAATAGGAAATATGCAGACTCCATTAATGACTCAATATTATAGTGTTAAAAAAGAATATCCGGATACAGTGCTTTTATTCAGGATGGGTGATTTTTTTGAAACGTTTGAAGAAGATGCTAAAATTGCTTCTAAAGTACTTGGTATTACATTAACAAAACGTGCAAACGGCGCTGCCGGAGATGTGCCGCTGGCAGGTTTTCCGCATCATGCCATTGAAACTTACCTCCCAAAATTAGTAAAAGCCGGATATAGGGTAGCTGTATGCGAACAAGTTGAAAATCCTAAATTTGCCAAGGGTATTGTTAAAAGGGAAGTTATTGAAGTTGTTACTCCCGGAGTTGCTTTCTCTGATAAGTTGTTGGATCACAAAAAGAATAATTATCTGCTTGCAGTTTATTATCGTGAAGATTTATGCGGGCTTTCTTTCTGCGATATTTCAACCGGAGAGTTCTATGTGTTTGAAGTACCTGCAAAACAGCTTAAACAGCAGATTGAGTCTATTGCTCCAGCCGAAATTCTTATTCAGAAAAAATATAAAGACCAGGTAACTGAAATAGTCAATAAACTGAATTCTACCATTAGAGTAACAAAAATGGACGATTGGATCTTTAATTTTGAGTATGCAAAAGAACTTCTTCTTATGCATTTCAAAACAATAAATCTAAAGGGCTATGGCATCGAAAGCCTGGTTGCAGGTATTATTTCAGCAGGAGCAGCACTAAACTATTTGCAGGAAACACAAAAGGCAAATTTGTCTCATCTGAACAAAATATCCATTTATAATCCCTCTGATTACATGGCACTTGATTTCTCAACAAAAAGAAATCTTGAAATTACTTTTTCAATGAGCGATGGCGGCAGGGACGGCTCTCTTATTTCCATTCTTGATAAAACTGAAACACCAATGGGGGGAAGACTGCTTAAAAAATGGATAGCTGCCCCTCTTACTAAACTTGAGATGATTTTAAAACGACAGGAAAGTGTTGAAGAATTTGTAAATAAAAAATCACTCAGGGAAGACCTTATTAAAGAGATTTCTGAAGTGGGTGACTTAGAAAGGCTTATTACTAAAGTCTGCACCGGCAGGGCTAATCCGCGTGATGTTATAAATATTAAAACATCCTTAAAGAAAATTCCCGTCCTTAAAGATATTCTGCTTCAAACAACGGGAAAAACTATTAAGGGTTTATCTGATAATTTGCAAATATTAAATGATATTGTAGAAAAGATTGATAGTTCAATTGTGGATTACCCGCCACTAAGCCTTACTGAGGGTGGTGTAATTAAAAACGGTTTTAGTATTGAGCTTGATGAGCTTAGAAATATATCTTTGCACGGTAAAGACTGGATAGCAAATCTACAAAAAACTGAGAGGGAAAGAACAGGAATCTCTTCCTTAAAAGTTAATTATAACAGAGTATTTGGTTATTATATTGAAATTAGTAATGCAAATAAAGAAAAAATTCCTGATGATTACATCCGCAAGCAGACTCTTGTAAATTCAGAAAGATTTATAACCCCTGACCTTAAAGTTTACGAAGATAAAATTCTTCATGCGGAAGAAAAAATATATGATCTGGAAAGCCAGTTATTCAATGA
>JAUZPC010000493.1 GCA_030706105.1 Bacteroidota bacterium
GCCACAAATTGACTAAATTTAATAAAAAGCGGGCAAAATATATAATTATTTTACCCGTTTCACGCTTTTCTTAAAATAATTAAAGAAAATTGCAATAAATGTTCAGTTCTCTTAAAATTTATACTGCAATTATTTTTAAAATTATTTATCCTCTTTACCTAAGTTTCCCCATATGCAAATTGTCAATTGTCAATTGTTAATTATTAATTATTAATTATTAATTGTTAATTGTTAATTGTTAATTGTTAATTGTTATTGCCCTTGTTTTATTCTGTTTAATGCAAATTTTAATTTTCTTATATTAATGTTTTATTTTTAAAAATTATTATACCGGAAAAGTTAAGCAAATGAACGAAATTCCTAAAGCGTATGATCCTTCTGTAGTAGAAGATAAATGGTTTAAATACTGGGTAGATAATAATCTATTCCATTCTGAAGTTGACAAAACCAAAGAACCTTATACAATTGTAATTCCTCCGCCAAACATTACGGGTATTTTAACCTTAGGGCATATTTTGAATAATACTATTCAGGATGTGTATATCAGAACCAAGAGGATGATGGGATATAATGCTTGCTGGGTACCCGGAACAGATCACGCTTCCATTGCTACTGAAACTAAAGTTACCAAATACCTGAAAGATCAGGGAATTGAAAAGTTCGAAATAGGCCGTGAAGAGTTCCTTAAATATTGTAAGGATTGGCGTTCTAAATATGGCGGAATCATTATTCAGCAGCTAAAAAAATTAGGTGTAAGCTGCGACTGGGAACGCGAACGTTTTACTATGGATGATGAGTATTATAAATGTGTTATTGATGCCTTTGTTGCATTATATAACGAAGGTAAAATTTATCGCGGTTACAGGATGGTAAACTGGGATCCTGCTTCAAGATCGGCAATATCAGATGAAGAGGTTATTTTCAGGGAAAGCCAGGGTAAGCTGTGGTATATAAAGTATCCGGTTAAGGACTCAGATGAGTTTGTTACAGTTGCTACTACGCGTCCGGAAACCATGCTTGGTGATACCGGCATTGCAGTTAATCCGAATGATGAACGCTATACTCATTTAATCGGAAAATTTGTTATTCTCCCTCTGGTAGAAAAAGAAATTCCTGTTTTTGCGGATGAATATGTTGAGATGGGCTTCGGTACCGGTGCGGTTAAAGTTACCCCTGCTCACGATGTTAACGACTATGAAATGGGTAAACGTCATAATCTTGAAGTAATAAATATATTCAACGATGATGCTACCACTAATCATAATGTTCCTGAAGAATTCAAGTTTTTGGATAGATATGAGGTACGTAAAAAAGTAGTTGCCCGCTTAAAGGAACTGGGCTTCCTGCTAAAAGAAGAAGACTATACTAATAAGGTCGGATATTCTGAAAGAGGCGGCGTGCCTATTGAGCCTTATCTTTCTGAACAATGGTTTATGAAAATGGATGATCTGGCTAAAGAAGCTACCGAAGTTGTAAGAGACGGCAAAGTTAAATTTCACCCGGACCATTGGAAAAAAACTTATGACCATTGGATGGGGGGAATAAGAGATTGGTGTATCTCAAGACAGCTTTGGTGGGGCCACCGCATACCTGTATGGTATTGCACTGACTGCCATAAAGCACCTATTGTACAGGCAGAAGCTCCTTCCAAATGTCCTTATTGCGGTTCTGCCAATTTAGTGCAGGATGAGGATGTGCTTGATACCTGGTCTTCAAGCTGGCTATGGGCGTATGATGTTTTTAAAACAAAAGAAGAACAGGATTATTATTACCCGACTAATCTTCTGGTTACGGCTCCGGATATTATTTTCTTCTGGGTTGCAAGAATGATTATGGCAGGGCTTCACTTTAAAAAAGAAATTCCATTTAAGGACGTTTATTTTACAAGTATAATAAGAGATACTCAGGGAAGAAAAATGAGTAAATCATTGGGCAATTCTCCTGATCCTCTTGATGTTATCTCTGAATACGGAGCAGATGCTCTCAGGTTTACAACAATTTATTTGGCGCCTTTAGGCCAGGATGTCTTATTCAGTACAGAGAAATGTGAAATCGGCAGAAACTTTGCCAACAAAATATGGAATGCCGGCAGGTTCCTTTTGATGAATGCTCAAAATATAACACTTAATCAGGAACTATTTGATAAGCATTTTGATTTTGCCGATAAATGGATTGTTTCCCGATTTAACAGAACTGTAACCGAATTTACCGAAGCATTGGATAAGTTTGAAATCAATAATGCTTCAAAGCTGATCTATTCATTTATATGGAATGACTTCTGTGATTGGTACATAGAACTATCAAAGAGTAAACTGTATTCCGATAATGAAGAGATTAAGTCTGCTGTGCTTACCCGCGCAATATACATTTTTGAACAAATGCTAAAACTGGCACATCCATTTATGCCGTTTATTACAGAAGAGCTGTGGCAGATTATTGATGAAAGGAAGCCGGGTGAGAGTATCTCAACGTCTGAATTCCCTAAA
>JAUZPC010000494.1 GCA_030706105.1 Bacteroidota bacterium
AATTTTTCTCAACAAATTCATAAGAATAACGGATAGTCTGTTTCTGTTGATTTATTCTGGCTTCCCTAAAACAATCGGACATTGTGTTGGCTATCTCTTTTGCACTAAATGGAGAACTACTTTTAACAGTCAGGTCAAACACATCGGTTTTAGGTTTTTGATCGACATTTATATTTGAACTTAATTTTTTTCTCGTACTATAAATATCTGCTAAATTTAACTGAACCTGATCCCCGTATAAAGCAGTGCGCCAGGAAAACTTTACTGATAACGAGGGTAAAGTAAAATTAACAGTATCACTACCTGTTGATACTGCCATTTGAGCCCCGGTTACTGCATCAAGCATTTTGAATGCACTGTCTTCTTTTTGAATAATAACTGTATATGAGTCAGTAACTGAATTCAATTTGATTTCATGAAATTGCGGAAAATTAGGCATTGAATAGTTATGGGAATAGTCCAAGATTGATGAGTTTATTTCTGTAATTCTGCCATGTTCAATTATTTTATCAACAGTGGCAAAAAGCATCAAACGATTAATTACATTAGTCATCGTCTCAAGTGTCTTAACCAGTTCAACTTCAGTTTCTATTTCAGCAGGAGACTGCTGATTAATAATTTTGGTAATATCATCAGGTGTAGAGTTTGTTTTCTCAGTCTTTTCCTTCTTCATTATTACCTTTGCCTCATATACAGGTTTAGTAAAAGTAACATAAATGAAGGCCAAACTTGTAAAAACAACAAAGGTTATTAATATTATCCACTTCCTTCTATTTAGAATTCTAAAGAGACGGGCAAGATCGAAATCATCATTTACATGAGCAGGAAATTTATTATTTTTAGACATAAATATTCCGAATTTTATTATTATAATTATTTTTTAAGTAAAATGCCGACAAGAGTGACTAAAACTGCGGCACCTGAAATGATTACTGCAGTGTTTCTGGCACCCACCCACCACTTGTGCGGTACAAAGATTCTGTCCCCAGATTCAAGTCCGTATTCGCCAATAGTATTCCCGTTGGCAATGGTACCACCCTTGCCAAGTTTAATTTCTTTGTTATCTCTAATTATATAAGTATTCTCCACATCAGCATCCGAGGTCTCGCCGCCCGCCATTGCAAAGATACCGGCTAATTTTTCATATCCTGTTATATAATAGTAACCCGGAGTTTTTATTTCCCCTAATATATTTATTTTATAAAGAGGTTGAATTGTCAGCTCAGGGTCTTTATACAAAGAATCATATTTTTTAAATATTTCATTTTTAATAGATTCATATGTTCTGTTTGCAGTAACAATGCTGCCTATATAAGGGAGCTGTACAGTACTGTCATTTTGAAGAAAATAATCGCCTGTAATCTTTTCCGGAATATTATAAAACATTATCCGGACACCATCACCGGGATTTAATACCTGGGCAGAAGCAAATCCACCTATAAGGAAACAAAATAATACAAAGTATCTTTTCATTTATAATCCTTTAGAATAAACAGAATTTTATAAGGTCAGTTAATGACTTTGATAATGAAGGCAGGTAATGAAAGCAGCCTTAAATTTAAACAACTAACTCAGCTTGTTTTTTAACCTTTGCCGGTACGCCCGCAACTATAGTATTGGGAGGCACATCTTTTGTGACAACAGATCCGGCGCCAACTATTGCATTTTCACCTATTGTAACTCCGCATAATATTGTTGCAGATGAACCAATTGATGCTCCTTTTTTAATTAATGTTTCTACAACTTTCCAATTATCTTCAGTCTGAAGAGAACCGTCCGGATTTGTTGATCGTGGATATTTATCATTAATAAAAGTTACGTTATGCCCAATAAAAACATTGTCTTCTATTGTCACTCCCTCACAAATAAATGTATGGGTTGATATTTTACAATTTTTTCCAATAAATGCGTTTTTTTGAATTTCTACAAATGTACCAATCTTAGAATTATCTCCAATAGAACATCCATATAGATTCACGAAATCAAAGATTTTAACATTTTCTCCAAGTACCACATTATTAATGTTTTTATTATCCATTTTATGCCACTACCTTTCTAAATTCCTGGTTTACATTGTCCTTGTTTTCAACTTCCGGTTTATCACTTTTAAGTTTAAATATCTCTCTTAGCTCTACTAATTTCCCATTATGTTTAATTGAGTAGTCAGCAGCTTCCAGAATTCTGACAACATTCAGTCCATCAACACCATTAGTCAGGGGATCTCGATTCTCTTTTATGGAATTGATAAATTCCTGAGCACCCAACCCCAATGCTTCGGTTTGCACAATTTTAGGAGAATACATATCACCAATTCTATACTGCACAAGAGCTTTATGAATACTTTCCGCATTCTCCATTTCAACTCCGCAGTCATAGACTTTTAGTTTTTCAGAATTTTCCATATCGTCAAACACCATCATTTTTTTAGTGCCGCCTACAATAATTCTTCTAATCTTAACCGGGGAAGTCCAGTTTACGTG
>JAUZPC010000495.1 GCA_030706105.1 Bacteroidota bacterium
AATCTATTGGAGCAGGCTGGAGTTATCAGAGCCGATAATTTAAATGATCTTTTTAATACTGCTAAAGGATTTGATAATTTTAATCTTCATGCGGGTAATAAGGGGGCCGTGGTAACTAATGCAGGAGGTCCGGCAATTATTGCTGTTGATAAATTAGAGCAATGCGGTCTTAAGCTCTGTGTTTTTTCTGAAGAAACAAGAAATGCGTTAAAGCAAATAGTCCATCCTGAAGGCAGTATAAATAATCCGGTGGACCTTTTACCGGGCGCCGATGCCGCAGCTTACAAAAAAGTTGTGGAAATACTTTTAAATGATGAGAATGTGGACTTTATCGTTTCAATATTTGTAGAACCTGTTATGGTTAAGCCGTTTGATGTAATAGAGGGCATAAACAGTATTGAAACAAATAAGACTATAATACAAACTGCAATGCCTCTGCCTGAGTTTTGGCAAAAATATAATGATGAGTCCGCTTATCATACGCCAATCTTTAAAAATTTGGAAGACCCTGCCATTGTAATTAGAAACCTGTTGTCTTTTAAGAAAAGCATTGAACAAAAAAGATTACAAAAGAACATTTCTTTAAATCTTACTGGTGGTCTTGCTAATGGCTTTTTAGATAATGATAAAATTAAAGAGCTGTTTAATAAGTATGACCTTCCGCTTGTAAAAGATTTAATATTAAGCAGAGAAGAAATTCACAGTACAAAGCTTGTATTTCCTTTGGTTATTAAAGCAATAAATAAAAATATAATACATAAATCTGATTTAGACTGCGTAAGGCTCAACATCAGGAACAAAGAAGAATTACTTAAGAATATAAATGAGATTGAAGAATCTTTATTTCAAAAAGGATATGTCCCTGAAAACTATTTAGTACAACCGTATATTCAAACTAAGCATGAACTTCTGATAGGCGGCTTTAATGATCCATGTTTCGGCCCGGTTATTATGTTTGGGACAGGGGGTAAATATGTAGAATATTTGAACGATACTAAAATGGCCTCTGCTTATTTGTGCGATGAAGATATCAATAATTTAATTGACAAAACCCACATTGGCAAGATTATAAAAGGTGTCAGAGGGGAAACGTCAGTGGATATAGTTAAATTGAAAGATATAATTAAGGGATTGGCTCAAATGCTCTTAGATAATCCTAATATTAAAGAGTTCGATTCAAATCCTCTTATTGTTGATGTAAATAATAATTTTTATATTGTAGATGTTAGAATAAAAATAGAGAATAATAATGAAATTAATTAATACACCTTATTTTAAATATAAAGAGTCACAATTATATTGTGAAGAAGTACCTGTCTCGGAAATAGTGAGGAAAGCCGGTTCTCCTGTATATATATACAGTAAAAAATATTTTACTGAAAGATATAATGAGTTTAATGCGGCTTTTGCGGAAGTAAATCATAAAATATTCTATGCAGTTAAATCAAACTTTAATCTCAATGTTATTAATACTTTTAATTCATTGGGAAGCTGCTTTGATGTGAATTCCGGCGGGGAATTATACAGGGCTCTAAAAGCCGGTGTTAACCCCGGTAAAATTATTCTAACGGGAGTTGGAAAGTCTGAATCCGAAATTAAAGAGGGGCTCGAAAAAAACTTACTGATGATAAAAGCAGAGTCGGAAGAAGAAATTTATCTTATAAATGAAATTGCTGCACAGATGAACAAAGTGGCCGAAGTTGCAATAAGAGTAAATCCGGATGTTGATGCATTGACTCATCCTTATATTTCAACAGGTTTAGCAGAGAATAAATTTGGTGTAAGTCCAAAGGAGGCACTAAGATTATACAAAAAACAGGATGAATTAAGTAACGTTAAGTTTACCGGCATTGATATGCACATAGGTTCTCAGATTACGCAGATACAGCCATATTTTGATGCGGTAACAAAGTTGTCAGATTTGTTTTTTGAAGTTAAAAAGTCAGGTATAAATCTCTCGCATTTTGATATCGGTGGTGGAATGGGAGTAAAATACAATGATGAAGATGTTTTTGAAATTACACAATATGCAGATAAACTTATTCCTTTGTTCAAAAAAATCGGATGCGAGATATTTTTTGAACCGGGACGTTATTTTACCGCTAATGCAGGTATCTTAGTCTCTAAAATTCAATATGTAAAACTAAATAATAACAAGTATTTTTATATTGTTGATGCTGCATTTAATGATTTAATGAGGCCAAGTTTATATGGGGCATATCATCATATTCAACCGGTTGTAATGAAAGATACTGAAGATATTAAGGTGGATGTTGTAGGCCCGATATGCGAGTCAGGTGATTTCCTTGCTAAAAAAAGGATTATCTCAAAAATGGAACGTAATGAATATCTCGCAATATTATCTGCCGGCTCTTATGGTATGGTTATGAGCAGTAACTATAATGCACGCAGGCGTGCACCGGAAATAATGGTGGACGGCGATTCCTACAAAGTTATACGCAGCCG
>JAUZPC010000496.1 GCA_030706105.1 Bacteroidota bacterium
ATGGTTATACACCAACAGGCGGATTGAAATCTGTTTTGCTGGGAGGCGGTTTTTTTAATAATGATTTAATTGCCAATTTACTTGACAAAAAATGGCCAATAATAAAAGTATATGGATCAACAGAAAGCTCTTCTTTGATTTCAGCTCATAGGGTAAAAAAAGATGATCATTTACCTTCAGCAGGTAAAGCTGTTTTAGAAAATAAAATTGCCGTTTACAATAAGGCGGGAGATGCCGTTCCTGCTGATACTGAAGGAGAAATAGTTCTCTCAGGACCAGTGGTTACAAATGGATATTTGAATAATATGGAAGAGACGGCCAGAAAGTTCAGAAACGGCTGCTATTTTTCCGGTGATTATGGCTATTTGGACAATGACGGTTATTTATATTTGGTAACAAGGAGAGAAGATTTAATTATTTCAGGCGGGGAAAACATCAATCCTGCTGAAATTGAATACCTACTTTCTAAATATTCGCCGATTGCAGAAATGGTGGTATTTGCGGAAGATGACAAGTATTGGGGACAAATTCCGGCATTAGCTGTCAGATTAAGAGATCCTAAGCAAAATATCACGTTAGAAGAAATTAATTTATTTCTTAAGGATAAATTGGCTTCTTATAAATTTCCAAAAAAATTGTATATTGTAGATGAGTTTCCTAAGACTGATTTAGGAAAAGTTTTAAAAAAGCAACTTATTTCAAGCATATTAGAATAAAGAGCAATAAATGAATAATTTTAAAGTAAAAGTAAACTTCTATCAATGCGATCCGGAAGGTATTTTATTTTTTGCCAATATATTTCAGATTTGCCACTCTGCCTATGAGGATTTAATAAATAGTTTTCAATTAGAGGAGAGTTATTTCATAAATGCCAAATATGCCGTACCTTTAGTAAACTGTTCGGCCGATTATAAAAAAATGATAAAATACAATGAGATGCTGGATATAAACATCAAAGTGACTAAACTGCTTAATCATTCTTTTGAATTAGAATATAGTGTTTTTTCAGCAAATGTATTAAAAGCAGTTGTAAAGACTGCACATGTTTTTATTAATAAAGGTACCCTAAAAAAGATGGATATTCCGGCAGAAATTGCACAAAAATTATCTTTATTAGCTGTGGATTAGTTTTTTTAAGAACCTCTATTTGCTTATTTTTATAGATTATATTTTTGGAAGTTAAGAAAATAATTAATGAATAATAAAATTACATTTGATTTTGATTTTTTCAATAATCTAAAAGAAATGTGCTTTCTTCTTAATGGTAAAGGAATTGTTAAAGATGTCAATTCCATTACTATTGAAAAAATGAATACTTCCAAAGAACATTTGATTGGCAAGCATTTTACAGATCTAATTGAACAAACAGATAGAAATGAAGTTCAGGAACTGCTCAATTTACCAATCATTAAAAACACTTCACATGAATTAGAATTTAGAATTAAGTACAGTAATTATACTTTTATAACCGAGTCAACCATAATATCTTCCAGACAGAATAATTCCGTCCTAAATAGCTTTGTAGTAATTTCCAAAGATTTGACTCAGCAAAAGATTAAAGAACAGGAATTGCGGAGATTTGTTTATGTTGCTGAACATACTGTAAACCCTATGCAGATTACCGATTTAGACGGTAAAATGATTTATGTTAATCCGGCATTTGTAGCTGCAAGCGGGTATGAAAGAGATGAATTAATAGGACAAAGACCTTCAATTTTTAAGAGTGGAAGACATTCAAAAAAATTCTGGGCTAAAATGTGGAATACAATAAATAGCGGGAAGACATGGTTTGGTGAAGTAGAGAACAAAAAGAAAAACGGCGAACCATACCATACACAATTGTTGATTTCCCCCATATTGAGTGAAGATGGCAAAGTAACGGGATTTTTTGGACTGCACCGGGATTTAAGCGATAGAAGAATACTTGAAAGACAGTTAATTCACACTCAAAAGATGGAAAGCATAGGCACTCTTGCAGCAGGTATTGCTCATGAAGTTGGCAATCCCCTTGCCTCCATATCTGCTATTGTGCAAGTTGTGCAGCGCTCTACCGAAGATGAATTTGTAAAAGAAAAACTTTCATTGGTCAAAAATCAGGTGACAAGAATCTCAAAAATCATAAGAGATCTGGTTGATTTTTCAAGGCCAAGCAACTATGAGCTTAAAGTAACAGACATAAATGCAAATATTATTGAAGCAGTTGAAATTACAAAAGTCGGCTCAAAAGCAAAAGATATTATTTTCTCTTTGGACCTGAATAAAGAAATACCCTCGCTTCCGCTAATTGCTGACCAGCTGCAGCAAATATTTGTAAATATTTTATTAAACGCAGTTGATGCAATAAACGAAAGAGCTAATAAGTATATACAAGCCGAAATAAAAGTAAAGACATATATTTCAAATGAAGAAGTGGTTATAATATTTTCCGATAACGGAGCAGGCATTCCC
>JAUZPC010000497.1 GCA_030706105.1 Bacteroidota bacterium
AAAGAATAATTTCTACGGGTCTTGAAAAAGGTGACGTTTATTTAGGCCCCGAACTGGTCGAAAACGAACTTCAAAAAGGAGAACTTGTATTACCGGACAGCGTAAACCTTGTACCGGATTTATTCTTGTATAAGGTTACTAAGAACCGCGGTTATGTTGATGCTCCGCTCCCTTATTTTACACTCAGGTTCCCTAAAACAGGGAATTTTTATACTGATTTTATTAAGAACCAGGCAGCAACAATGCTTGCCAGGAGAGCTTTATATGAATTAAAGTATCAGAAACCTGAGCGGACTGAATTGTACGTTAGAAAAATTAAACAAGATTTTCCGGACTATCCTTTACCTAAAGAATTACAGCAATTTGGAAATGGCAGGATCTAACCATGAAAACAACATTATGTGCAATATTTATATTCGTTCTGAGTGTTAATATATTCAGTCAGGAGTATGATATCACCCCCTACATAAAAAAAATTGATGAAGGCAAACGTGATTCATTAAAAGCTGTTTTTTACAAACTTAAAACGAACCGTGAGAACAACGCCTCCATAATTTATTTGGAAGGTCTGTTGCAGGAAGATGCGGCAAAGGCTATTAAGTTTTATAAAATTGTAACCTCCTCACATCCGGCAAGCAAATATGCTGATGCTGCTGCCTACAGACTGGTTTCATACTATTACTTAATTGGAGATATGGATAAAGCAGATACCTACTTAACATTTTTAAAAACCAGCTATCCTAAATCTTCATATACTCCGAAAGCTGAAAATTATTTCTTAAAATCGGCTACAACCAAAAAAGTAAAAAAGGAAACTGTTAAAACCGAAAAGAAAGAGATACCGGTAGATAAGAAGAGTAATAATAATAAGAAAAACGATAAAATTATTGAGGAAGAACCCGGTAATTTATACTCCATTCAAACCGGAGCATTTACAAAAATAGAAAATGCCAAAATGCTCAAGACAAAGCTTTATAATCTTGGTTATTATACTTACATAAAAGAAAAAATTAATAATGACGTAGCATATCAAATTGTATTTTTAGGCAAATATAAGTCCAAAGCCGAAACTGAAAAAGTATTAAAAGAGATTAAAGAAAAATTAAGCGTTGACGGCAAGATAGTCCCTTATGAAGAATAAGATATGAAGATTACTTTTGTCGGAACAGGTTCAGGAAGCACCAGTTTAAAGAGATATCATTCATCCCTTTTAATCAGCAGCAGCTCATATGAGATGCTGGTTGATGCGGGAGACGGGATTTCCAGAGCTTTGTTAAGCAGTAATATCCCATATAATATTATTGACGGAATTTTAATTACTCATTTCCATCCTGATCATTTTACCGGCTTGCCGGGATTATTAGTACAGATGAAAATGGCAAAAAAGGAAACGCCGTTAGATATTTACGTTCACGCCTCAAAAGCCGGATTTTTAGAAGATTTTCTTTTCAACTCATATATACTTCAGGATAGATACGATTTTAACATCAGGATAAAATCAATTGATACATTTTTTGATATTAAGCCCGCAAATGATTTATCTTTTGTAGTGCAGGAAAATTCTCACATTGACAAATACCGGGAAAGTGTTCTAAGCCGTAATTTAAGCTTAGTTTCGCTAAGTGTTTTATTTTCCGTGGATGGCAGAAAGATTTTTTATACCGGCGACATTGGGGGCAAGGCAGACCTGGAGTTGTTTAACAGGTACGATTATCTAATTACCGAAAGCACCCACGTAACTTATGAAGAAATTGTTACAGGTATTCTTAATAAAGAAGCTAAAGTTTATTTAACCCACATAAACGATTCAGACGAAGAAGAACTTCAAAATAAAATTAAATCAGCACACAATCCGTCCATAGTGCTTGCAACAGACGGATTAGTTATTGAAGAGAAATAAGACTCCTTATTCTTACTCCCCTCTTTTTTAGAAGAGGGGAGCAAAATCATAATCTTTTCATATTAACGCTATAGCAGGTTACTTGCCAACTCTGCAAGCTCTGAGCGCTCTCCTTTTTCCAAATTTACATGTGCATACAACCTTTGTCCTTTAAAATGGTCAATCAAATAAGAAAGCCCGTTGGACTGTGAGTCCAGATAAGGATGGTCAATCTGATAAAGATCTCCGGTAAAAACTATTTTAGTACCAGAGCCGACTCTTGTAATAATCGTCTTGATTTCATGCGGTGTCAGGTTCTGTGCTTCATCTACAATAAAATAGATACGCTGTAAACTTCTGCCGCGGATGTAGCTAAGCGGCTCGATAACCAGTTTTTCATCTTTAATCATTGTATTTATTTGTATAAACTGTTTATCATGCTCCGCAAACTGATCCTGAATAACTTTCAGATTATCATAAAGCGGCTGCATATACGGCTCTAATTTACTGTGAACATCACCCGGTAAAAATCCTATGTCTTTATTGCTGAGCGGGACAATTGGG
>JAUZPC010000498.1 GCA_030706105.1 Bacteroidota bacterium
AAACGTTAAGCTCTCCCATACTGCCTTATCCTTTGATCTCTGAACACTAAATCCTTTATTATTAGTCTCCGTTGAGGTAGTCCAGTTTAACGCTATTTTGTTCCCTTTCCGGCTGACAGTAAAAGCCGAAAGCTCAACCGGAGTAACGGCACCATAAGTAACTACTTTAATATTATCAACATACCAGCCGTCATATTGTAATGAGTTATCGGAGACAAACCGGAATCTTAATTTCACGCTGCTTCCAAGAAATTGGTTAAGATTCATAATCTCATGCACCCATGCAGCCTGAGTACCATCATAAAGAGGTTCTGCCGGCTCATGAGTTGAGGTACTTACGTGTGTAAAATTACCGCTTAATGATGTCCAGGTCGTTCCATTATTAGTTGTTGCCTGTACCTGACAATAATCATAATCAGGTTCAGTAGCCCATTGAGTATCAAACTCAAGCTGCGCTCTTAGCAAACCGGTCAAATTGAAAACTGAATCGATAGTAAGTTTTGCATCTGCGTTTGCTAAATAATTGCCGGTAGGCGACTCGGTTAACGAGTAAGGAGCAGAAACATATTTAGTAGTTCCAAGCCCCCAGCCTCCTTCTGCAACATAATGCGTAAGTCCGGTAATTGTGTCAGAGAAAGCATAAAATGGATCTGCAATAAGAAAATCGTAAAACGCTTGCGGAGGCGTAAAGCCCGGAGGATTTATTCCGCTGCCGCCACCGGGAAGTGTTACACTAAGATTTCCTGCAGAGTCCTGTGCGGCTATGTAATATTGAACTGCAACACCTTGATTTTGAGTAGGTAAAATAAAGTTAAAGGTATTTGTTGTACCTTGTCTTACGCCCTGCACATAATTGAATGAACCAAAAGTACCGCCACTGTTAGTTCTGTAATAAAGCCTGGGTAAATTGCTTCCGGAACCAACCGGCAGAGAGGTATTAATGTTAGCAGACGTTAAAATATTGCCGGTGTAAGCTGCTGAAATTACAGGGGTATGTGCAATTGCAAGGTTCAGATCGAGCGCATAATTAGCCAGCGTAGCATAAGAGAGCTTTGCCATTTTTAAATAATAAGGGAGATTGAATAACGATATTCTATCCCCTGTTTGGTGATATTGACTATTAAAGTCGCCGCCTACATAATTTTCTATTAAGAGGATTGCGGTTATGTTTTTATCCCAGAATGAAGAGTGATCACTTGAAGTTGAACCGGGATCAACTAATACTGTATTTAACCCTATGCCATATACAGTGTTTAATTCAGCCATTTTTGCTGCCCACAAATTCGTCTGCCCTTTGTTCTGCTTATGAATCTCACATTTTCCATCATTATTTGAGTCATAAGCTATCATATCCATATTCACCACCCCCACAATTGTGTCAGTAGCAGAAATATTGTTTGCAAAATAAGCACTCCCGACCAAGCCCTGTTCTTCTTCATCCCAGGCAGCAAATACAATAGTATATGGGAAGGAATAATCATGGAAAATTCTTGCGGCTTCAATTACGGCTGACGAACCGGAACCATTATCATCAGAACCCGGGGCATAACTACCTGACGGCATATCATCATAATGTGCACAAATAATTATTTTTTGGTTTGGATATTTTGTACCAACCTTAGTTCCAAGTACATTTTCACCAGTGGAGCTAAATGACTGCAAAGTAGTGGGGATGCCATAACTCTCAAATTTTGACTTTATAAAAAGTGCGGCCTTATGGTTATCTGCCTGATATTTATTTCTGGATTTAATGGAATCAATTATACCGCCAAGACTGATAGTAACATCTCCGCTTAATTGTTTATCAAAATAGACCAGAGAATCTAAATTTGCCTGCGAAAGTATATTTTGAATAGTAGCATTCTGAGCAGTTACATCTATTGTAATTACAGTAATAAAGAGCAAGATAAATTTTAGAAAGAATGGTTTCATAAAATATTCCGATATTTTTAATAAGTGATTCTTTAATTTATAAAAAATATTCGCATATTCAAAAAAAAATTCAGTTCTTTTGCACAATTTCTTTTGAAAGAGTTACTTCCCGCATCACAGGACGTAATTTCAATTATTAATTTAATGAGTCCCTGCTCAGACATGATTATTTGCTCATTACTAATTGAGCAGTACCATTTTTTTGCAAATTTTTGTGTTTCCGGAAATCAATTCATAAAAATAAACACCCCCGGCAAGATTCCTACCGCTAAAAGCCACTTCATAATTTCCATTGTATTGGAATCCGTCAAACAGTGTCACAACTTTCTCTCCCAAAATATTATAAATTATTAAGGATGTATGCCCCGCTTTGGGAAGAGTATATTTTATTGTTGTAGCAGGGTTAAAGGGATTCGGATAATTCTGATAAAGTACAAATTCTGTTGGGAGTATCTCTTTCTCGGATCCGGTTGATGAAACTGATTGCCTGTCGGCCAACTGCCC
>JAUZPC010000499.1 GCA_030706105.1 Bacteroidota bacterium
AATGGATTCTTTATGGCAGGGCGTTTATTACCGGCAGTCTCTTGCTGTGAAATCTCCTTCATCTTGTCATAGCCATCAGGATAAGGTACTACAGGAACAATTTCAAACGCAGTGCCACCTGTATAATCTTGAATATAACCGGCCATTACTGCCGTATTGCCAACACTAATATGTCCTACACTATAGTTCTCTCCGGCACGCGAGAAATAAACAATCAATACATTGCCATTTGTGACAACTGGTTTCTTATTGTTTCCCTTGCCCGTGCTATCTTCAACTCTTCCGCATGAAAACATAGTGGAAACCATACATAGGCTAAAAGTTAAGATTAAAAATTTTTTCATATAATTTTTAAGTTTTTGAAGTTTAATGAATTTAGGTAGTAAGTGCCAAAAAGCACTCACAGGCCTGTTCTTTTTTCTAATTCTTCCGGATAGCGATCACCCATTACTTTAATTTCTTCAAGTGCAGAATGGATGTCATTTAATTCTTCGGGAGTTAATGTAATATTTGCAGCACCAATATTTTCTTCAAGACGGTGTAACTTAGTAGTTCCCGGAATTGGCACAATCCATGGTTTCTGCATAAGAAGCCAGGCAAGTGAAACTTGTGCAGACGTCGCACTCTTCTGCTTTCCAATTTCAGCAAGTAAATCAACAAGAGCCTGATTCGCTTTTCTGTTTTCGGGTGTAAAGCGGGGAACGATATTTCGGAAGTCGGATTTGTCAAATGTTGTTTTTTCATCAATCTTTCCCGTGAGGAATCCTTTACCCAATGGGCTGAAAGAAACGAGTCCAATCCCCAGTTCCTCAAGTGTAGGTATTACTTGCTCTTCAGGCCGCCTCCACCATAGTGAGTATTCACTTTGCAATGCTGTTACAGGTTGAACAGCGTGAGCACGACGAATAGTATTTGCACCTGCTTCTGAGAGGCCAAAATATTTTACTTTACCCTCCTGAATAAGCTCCTTCACTGTTCCTGCAACATCTTCTATAGGAACCTTTGTATCAACACGATGTTGGTAATACAGATCGATTGTATCGGTCCTGAGCCGTTTAAGAGAACCTTCAATACTTTGTCTGATACGCTCAGGCCTGCTGTCCTGTACTTGCACTCCGTTCTCAATTTGAATACCGAATTTTGTAGCAATTACTACTTGATCACGGTATGGAGCTAAAGCTTCACCTAACAGCTCTTCATTTGTATATGGACCGTAAATTTCCGCAGTATCAAATAGCGTAACGCCACTTTCAACAGCTTTATGGATAAGAGTAATCATCTCCTTCTTATCGGCCGGCGGCCCATATGACATGCTCATTCCCATGCATCCTAACCCTATCGCAGAAACTTCAGGTCCTGTTTTTCCTAATTTTCTGGTTTTCATATTCATTATCTCCATTTTCTAAATTTCTCAATTCCTAAATAGCCGTTACTAATTACACTACAAAAATAAGGAAAAGCCGTAGAGAATGTTTTTCCCTACAGCTCAAACTTTTTTGTTATGAAGCTCAATTTTTTTCTGTTAAAAACATCACATAGATTTAACCCCTTAAAAAAATCTTTTTTCATAACCATTTTATTTTTTAACAAATTTGTTTTCACGTGCACTGTAGCGAGGTCCAATGTTTGGATATTTATTTACAATAGCATCAATATCTTCCAAATCTTTTGCTGTCAATTCTACATCAACTACACCTGCATTTTCTTCCAGATATTTTCTGCGTTTTGTTCCGG
The DNA here is from genome assembly GCA_030706105.1 of Bacteroidota bacterium. Classification (GTDB taxonomy): domain Bacteria; phylum Bacteroidota; class Ignavibacteria; order Ignavibacteriales; family Ignavibacteriaceae; genus JAUZPC01. Next base: position 1,735 of record JAUZPC010000499.1, read on the forward strand.
GAATAGGAATAATATTGCTGCTCTGTGCTATTACCCAGGCAATTGCTAACTGAGCCGGTGAACAGTTTTTGCCTTCAGCAAATTCTGCAAATGCGGCTGCCAGTTTCTGGTTATTTTCCAAATACTCTCCCTTATATCTTGGCAGGTTTGCCCGGAAATCAGTAGCGGCAAGTGAACTGACATCTAATTTATTTGTAATCAATCCACGGCTTAATGGAGCAAATGGCACAAAAGTAATCCCCAACTCTTTGGTTAACGGCAGAATTTCTTTTTCGACATCACGGGTAAGCAAGGAGTATTCGCTTTGCAATGCAGTTATCGGGTGAACGGCATATGCTTTTTTTAAATCATCAGCAGTACACTCGCTCAGGCCCAGAAAGCGCACCTTACCTTCTTTTACAAGCTCCGCCATCGCCCCTACAGTTTCCTCAATCGGAATATTCGGATCTACACGATGTGCATAGTAAAGATCAATTGTCTCAATCTTTAAACGTCTCAGGCTGTCTTCTACCGCCTGCTTCATCCACTTAGGTGAAGCGTCTACATAACTTTCTCCGCCGACAAATACGTCTCCCCCGTTACCGCTCTTTAACCTGAATCCAAATTTTGTTGCAATAAATATCTTGTTACGGTTTGGCACAAGAATTTTGGAAATTAATTCTTCGTTTGCTCCATTCCCATATATGTCT
>JAUZPC010000005.1 GCA_030706105.1 Bacteroidota bacterium
AAAGATTAAGAGGAAAATCATAAATTTCAAATTTGTGACAACTACAAGCATATTTTTAATAATTTGTGAGAATCCTATGCTTTCGCTTATTTCATTGTTCTCCGGTTCCTTAAAAATAAAAAGAGAAGCCAGAAACATTAATGTACAGCTTAAAGACGAAACGAAATAAACTGCATACATTCCTATGTTTGCCCTTACAAAAAGAGCAATAAATGGCCCTAAAGCACCGCCAATATTTACAAGCCAGTAATAAATTGCATAACCTATGGATTTTGTCTGCGGGCTTGACGTTAAGGAAATTGTACCCAAGACACTTGGTTTAATAAATGAACCGCCCATAGCGGTAAAAATTAAAATTCCCAAGACTATATAAAAAATATTTATTCCGGTACTTGCATAAAAAGACGTAAAAGGAGTAATTCTTGTAGTGGCCATCAAAAAATAACCAATTGCCAACACAAAGAAAGCCAATGAAAATGACTTCTTAAATTTAAACTTATCAACCAAAGCCCCGGCAAAAATAGGAAGAAAGTAAATAAGACCTCCAAATACCGAAGTTATTATTCCAATCTGTATGGGAGTAAATTTGAGTTCTTTGGATAAAAATAACGCTAAGATTGCCATTTGTCCATAATAGGCTAATCTTTCAAACAGTTCCATTATGTTTGCGGTCCAGAATGAAGGCTTAAAACCGGTTTTGATAGTATTGTTTAGCATTTAAATTTCAACTTGTTACGTTAATTTGTTAATTTAGTATCAAATATATTAAAGTATATTTTGATTAACAAAAATAATAATAACTATTTACAAATGTTTAAGAATTTTTTTGTACTAAATAGATTAGTAAATGAGATAGACGAAGCTGCCGATGGTGCTGTTATTGAAGCGATTTTTTCACAGGAAAAGCAGAAACTAATATTGTCTTGCTCAAAAGACAGTAATAATTTCTTTATAGAAATCTGTACATCTCTCCAAGACCCATATTTTATTTTGAGAACCGGCTTCAAGCGGGCAAAGAAAAATACAATAGATTTTTTTGATTCTTTTATAAAAAGTATAATAACAGGAATTAGCATTTCCGATAAAGACAGAATAATAAAACTGGTTACTACTAAGGGACAACTATATTTCACCATAAGAGGCCCCCGGACAAATATATATTCTGTAAGCGGAGATCTAATACAATCTTTCAAGAAGATATCTGCTGACAATTCTGAAAAAGCTATAAATGATATATTGGAATCAAATTTTTCTAATCAACCGGTATATCCTCAGCTTTCATTTACTGATAGTGATTTGATGGAAACAATTAAGAAAAATTATCCTCAAATAAATAAAGAAATGATAAAAGAAGTTGAACTAAGGAAAGTCAGCAATCCTAATTCTTCATATGAACAACTGTTTGCTGATACTATTGGGGAAATTTACAATAATGATTTCTGCATCTTCTCCGATGAAAATTTAGGCAAATACTTTTTGGCCCCGGCTTCTTATATTCAATATGCAAACCTTAGTAAAACAATTTTTAAAAATGTAAATGAAGCTATCTCTAATTTATTAAAGACCAGGTATATTCATTTAAGTGCAGAACTTAGCCAAAAGATAATAGAAAAATACATAAGTACAGAGCTTGAAAAAACCTCTTATAAATTAAATAATCTAAAAGCCAGAATATCTAAAGGAAGTAACGAAGAAAAATACTCAAAATTCGGGAATTTACTCTTAATAAATTTATGGAAACTTAATAAAGGCAATGAGAGTATTGAATTGGAAGATGTATATAATAGTAATGAAAAAATCAAAATTACATTAGACAAGAAACTGAGTCCTCAAAAAAATGTGGACTATTACTTTGATAAATCACGCAGCGAAAAAATAAACTTTGAAAAGTCCAAGATATTATATGACCAATTATTAAAGAGGTACAGCTTTTTACAGTCGAAAAAGGAAAAGCTGAATTCAATTACTGAAAGTAAGGAATATGAAGAGCTTAAGAAGGAGTTAAAAATTAAAACAGAAAATTATAAAAATACTGAAGAAAACATGAGTGATAAGTTTAAACATTATTTAGTTGAGAATAAATATGATGTGTATGTTGGGAAAGACAGCACCAATAATGATTTATTAACTACCAGATTTGCCAAACAAAATGATTACTGGTTCCATGCAAGAAGCGTCCCGGGTTCTCATGTTGTTTTAAGAGTAAATAACACAAAAGAGGTAGTACCAAAAAGTGTACTTAAAAAAGCAGCTTCATTAGCAGCTTACCACAGCAAAGCCAAAACTGCCGGAGTGGTTCCCGTTTCCTATACATTTAAGAAATATGTAATAAAGAAAAAAGGGATGGATGCCGGTAAAGTAGCACTACTTAAAGAAGAAGTGCTTTTAGTTAAACCTGAGATCCCCGGCGGCTGTGAATATATGACTTCGGATTTAGAATAATCTAAAATTATACTTATTTTTATATATTGAATCTAAAAAATTAAATTGGAGTTGAAATGAGATTAATTATTCAGCCGGATTATGAAAAAGTATCGAAATGGGCTGCTTATTATGTTGCTAAGACAATAAATGAATATAAACCAAACGCTGATAAATTATTTGTTTTAGGGCTTCCTACCGGTTCTTCACCTATAGGAATGTATAAAGAACTTGTCAAATTGCATAAAGATGGAAAATTATCCTTTAAATACGTAAAAACTTTCAATATGGATGAATATGTTGGACTGCCTGAAAATCATAGGGAAAGTTATCATTCATTTATGTATAATAATCTTTTTAGTCATGTAGATATCCAGAAAGAAAACGTTAATATTCTTAATGGAAATGCAGAAGATTTAAATGCGGAATGTGACGCTTATGAAGAAAAGATAAAAGCTGCTGGCGGTATAAACCTCTTTATTGGCGGCATTGGACCTGATGGACACATTGCTTTTAATGAACCCGGCTCTTCTCTTGGTTCATTAACCAGAGTAAAAACATTAACAATGGATACAATAATTGCTAATTCCAGGTTCTTTGATAACAATATTGATAACGTTCCAAGAACCGCACTTACCGTAGGCGTAAAAACAGTTTTAGATGCACATGAAGTATTAATACTTATAAGCGGACTTAATAAGTCACGGGCATTGGCTAAAGTTGTAGAAGAAGGCGTAAATCATATGTGGACAGTTAGCGCTCTGCAGCTGCATCCCAAAGGAATGATTGTATGCGATGAAGCATCGACCTATGAACTAAAAGTTGGAACGGTAAAATACTTTAAAGATATAGAAGCTAAAAACTTAGACACTGATACTCTATTATAATATTGACACTGAAATAATAGTACGACATTTTAGATAATGTTAGAAAAAGACCTTTATATGAATACATACCCGGCTCCGGCAGAAAGAGCACCGCAAAAAATAATTTTAGAGCAAGCTAATATTGTTAAAAATGACCCGGTTATTTGTGACTTTGTTAATTACTTACCGGAAACTTTAGTTGTATTAAATGAACAGAGACAGATTGTTTATTCAAATTCAACGGCACTTCAACAGGAAGATATTCTTGGTAAGAGACCCGGCGAATTTCTTAATTGCGCTCACAAAAATGATAGCGCCGGAGGTTGCGGTACTTCTGAATTTTGCAGTACTTGCGGGGCTTTAAATGCTATTCTGAATTCATTAAACGGTTTAAAAGATATTCAAGAATGCCGGATATTGACAGGTACGGGTGATTCATTGGATTTTAGGGTAATGTCCAGTCCGGTTCAAATTGCAGGAAACAAATATGCAATAGTTGCAATTTCAAACATTGCTGACGAAAAGAGAAGGCTTGCCCTGGAAAGAATATTCTTTCACGATGTATTAAATACGGCAAGTGGAATAAAAAGCATAGCTCACTTAATTTCAGGATCTGACCCGGAAGAAGTGAAAGAATTAGTTGGATATTTGGGAAAATTATCGGACCAGCTTATTGATGAAATACAATCTCAAAGACAATTGACTCTGGCGGAAAATAATGAGCTTAAGCTTGATGTTACTTCCGTATTTATAGACGATATTTTCAGTTTTGTTGTTGAGCAATATTCAAATTCTGATATTGCTCATAATATAACATTACAGATTGATGCCGCATCTCAATTTGCACTGCTAAAAACTGATATGACTATTCTTAGAAGAATAATTGGTAATTTAGTTAAGAACGCAATTGAAGCTTCAAAAAAAGGCGATGTAATAACTATAGGCTGCATTTCAAGTGGCAACTCCGCTATTAAGCTGAAAGTCCATAATCCGGGAGTGATGCCAAAAGAAGTACAGCTACAAGTATTCAGCCGTTCCTTTTCCACAAAAGGAACAAATAGAGGCTTAGGCACTTACAGTATAAAACTTCTGACAGAAAAATATCTAAAAGGGAAAGTATATTTTGAGTCAACTGAAAGAAATGGGACAACTTTCTTTGTAGAGCTGCCCAAAGAAATAGAGGAAAAGCCACTTACTTGAAATATTAGATGTAATTGATCTCACTTTTTACTGAACAAATATTTTAATAAATTTTACTTATCTGTTTTATTCTTTTAAAGTAAAGCGAAAACAAGGACTTTACAAGGAATAATTTTCATTGGAGTTGAGATTTAGTATCATATAATGATATTAAAATATTTTAGCATTTGGTTATTTTTTAATTATCTACTTAATTTTATTTAGCATTGATGGAATCACAAATAATTAATGAAAATCCGGATTCAATTTCTATTGAATTTATGGAAAAGATTGAAATATTGTACTATAAATTATACAACAGTGTATTTATTAGTTTACAAGATTTTATAAATTTTATTTTCAAAGAGCCCGGTAAAAAAGATATTTTTCCTATTATAGAAAAATTTGCAACAGTTGTTAATAAATTCAGCAAGGGTGAGGACATTAACCCTGATAGGAAACGCGCTATTTTATATGAACTGCTGTTTGCCTTTCTGTTACCCAACAGAGATATAACAAATACGGAGAGCGATGAACACTTAACGAAGGAAGAAAAGCTGGAAATTATTAATTTATACCGTAAAATGGTTAATTTCAGCCAACTTGTGACGTCATAAACAAGCTTATTCCTTAATACACAAGCTGAAATACTTATTTTTTTGATATGATTTAAGAATAATTTTTAGTAGTTTTAGACTGGAACAAATTTTGTAGTATTTATAGTAAAATATAAGGCACTTAAGAATTTCTATTATGGAATTATTATGAAACGTATATCAAAAATATTATTATTTGTAATTATTGGCTTTGGCTTTACATTGGCACAAAGTAAAAGCGAAGTAATTGATAACCAAGTATCCATTTTACAGCAAAAATTGTTTTTAGATGACAATCAGGTCAAACTTGTGAAAGGATACTTTGTTGATGCCATAAAGCAATTGACTGAAAAATCAACTGCGGAAAACACAAAAAACTTAATTCAAAAAAATATTTTAAGCATCCTTGACTCCCGCCAAAAAGCTAAGTATAATATTATACAGTCTGATTGGTGGAAAGACTTATTCAATGAATTAAGCCAATAAAGTATTCGCACTATCCGCATCCTGTTACAACTCGAAAATTAATTTTGAGGCAGGTGTACTGTCCTAATACATCTGCCAAATTATAAATACAGAAAACGCAAAAACACCCACGGTACTTCCCTTTCCTTTTTTAGAATAACATCGTATGGATTTTTCATTTTTATTTCATTTATTTTAATTATATTTAAACTGAATTGAAACAACGGGTTGAATAAATGCGAGTATTAATAATAGAAGATGACATAAAAATCTCAGCGGCAATAGCAAAAGGACTAAGGATTGAAAGTTTTGCTGTTGACATAGCCCCTAATGGCATTCAGGGGGAAGAATTAGCAAAAACAAATGATTATGATGTTATAGTTCTGGATGTTAGACTTCCGTTACAAGATGGTTATACTACATGCAGTAATTTACGGACTGCAAATATCGCAACTCCAATATTAATGCTTACTGCATTGGATGATGTAAAAGATAAAATAAAAGGCCTTAATATCGGGGCAGATGATTATCTTGCTAAACCTTTCCATTTTGGAGAATTATTGGCAAGGCTGAGGTCGCTAACCAGAAGAAGAAGTATTCTTAAGACAACTATAATTGAGAAATATGGTATTACTTTAAACCAGAATACACATAAAGCCCAAAGAGAAGATAAAGAAATACTTCTCACCTCAAAAGAATATGCGTTACTGGAATTATTTATGATGAACTCTGATAAGATACTAACCAGAGATATAATTTCAGAACATGTTTGGGATATGAATTTTGATCCAAAGAGCAACGTAATTGAGTCGAATGTGAAATTTTTAAGACAAAAAATTGATACCGGTTTTTCATCTCGCCTAATCCATACAGTGAGAGGATCCGGTTATATTTTTTCACTTGAGAAAAATTAATGTTATCTATTAAACAGAAAATAATTTTAGTTTATACATTTTTATTTAGCATACTTTTGCTTTTAATATGCAGCAGCATTTATCAGACCGTTAAGCAGTCCGAAATTGAAAAAATTGATAACGAGCTTCAGAGTTATTCTACTTTATTGCAGAGTGAAATTGAAGAACAATATTTGGAAAATGATATTTTGAATATTGTGGAACTAAGGCGCCTCAATACAGAAGGGCTACATCATGTTAGAATAAATTTGTATAATAAAAGCGGCGGTAATCTTTTAATTGACTCCGCTTTTGTAAATACGACTAAACTAAGGGATATTGTTATAAAAAATAAGAACAATATTTATAATAATAGAACATTTGAGAATAAACCTTATCGTGAGATATGGAGTTTTGTTGAAATTGAGGGGAAAGAACCTCTTATTCTTCAGGTATCGGCATCGATGGAAGACATGTCTAATCAGCTAAACAAATTGTTTATCTTTTTTCTGATCATAATTCCATTAGCATTAATTATTACAGGATTTATTGCTTATTTAATATCCATAATTGCATTTAAACCGATCATTAATATGATTAATACTGCTAAAGACATTAGTATAAACAGTTTAAATAAAAGGATTCCCCTCCCGAGAGCCAAAGATGAAATTTATTCTTTAGCAACTTCTCTAAATAAAATGATTGAAAGAATTGACAAAGCTATAAAAAGTCACCAGCAATTTATTGCTGACGCATCCCATGAATTAAGAACTCCACTAACAATCATTCAAACTGAACTTGAGCTTGCAGCAGCCAAAATTTCTGATATAGAAACTATCGAAAGCATAAAGACAGCTCTTATTGAAGTTGAAGGATTAAACAATTTGACATCTTCTTTGCTTACCCTGGCTAAAGTAGATGCTGCTCAATTGACATTAAATATTTCCAGTTTCAGAATTGATGAACTTTTAATAGAAAGTGCACTAAGTTTTAAGAATATTGCCAAAGAAAGAAAGATCAGCATTATTTTTAACATCACTGAACCAATAACAATTACAGGCGATAAAGATAAAATTAAAAGCATATGCATCAATCTAATAGATAATGCCATTAAATATTCCTTTACAGACACAAATATCTTTATTGATTTGAATTTATTAAAAGAATCAATCCTTATAATAACCATACGAAACACAGGGTATTTAATAAAGGAAACAGAAATAAATAAAATTTTTAACCGTTTTTACCGTTCAGTTAACATACCTTCTGAAGTAACGGGAAGTGGATTGGGCCTACCAATTTGCAAAGAGCTAATTGAAATGCACAAAGGTAGAATTTATGTAAAAAGTAATGAAAATGATGGTACGGCTTTTATCGTAGAAATTCCTTTAGCTGCGAGTATAAATAAAGACGTAAAGAACAATAATTAGCTCTGCTGATGAGCAAATATCTTAGTAAAAAAATTTTTCATCTTGATTTCATTTTATTCAATTATTTTTTAATCGTTATTAAAATAATTTATTAAAATTAAGAAAGGTTCAAAAATGAAAAATAGTTCAAAATATTTTTTACTTGCAATAGTAATTCTATTTTCCTGTTCAAGTGTAATGCTAAATGCGCAAGAAACCAAGAAAGGAAAAAAGAAAAACATTCCACAGGTTGTTTTAGATTCATTTAACAAGTCATATCCAAAAGCAATAATTAGAGGAACAGATATAGAAAAAGAAGACGGAAAAACATTTTATGAAATAGAAAGCTTGGATGGGAAAGTTAAACGGGATTTATTATTTTTACCTGACGGGAAAATTGCAGAAATTGAAGAAACAATTTCTCCTAATGATTTACCCGCTGTAATTAAAAATTCAATAACTTCCGCAATGCCTAAGGCAAAGATTCTAAAAGCAGAAATGATAACTAAAAACGACGTTATCAGTTATGAACTTATTGTAAAAGATGGTAAATTTAAGAAAGAAATTGCATTGGATAAAGCTGGGAAAATTACTAATACTGAATTATTGAATGGAAAAGAGAAAAAAGATAACGAGAAAGAAGAAAAAGAAAATAAATAATTTTTAATAATTATTAAAGTTATTATGAATAAAATAATTTTTTTGATAGCAGTCTGTTTATTCAAACAGGCTGCTCTTGCTCAGACGGATACTTTAACTTTAGCTAAAGCTATTGAAACAGCTTTAGTTAATAATGGCAATATAAAAATTGCTCAACGTGAAGTCGTAAAAAATGAATATTCATTAAAAGAAACAAAGACAAATCTCTTTCCTACTATTTACGGCACGGCACATTATCTGTTTGCTCCCATTAACCTTTATAGCGAGGCAGTTACAAATGGTGGTGAATATGGTTTACAAGTCAGCACTTCCTATACAATATACGATGGGGATAAAAACAACGACCAGATCAATAAAGCAACCCTCAATATAAATAAGGCTGAATTATCTACTCAAAAAACGAAATCTGATTTAAAATATGATATTCGATCAATTTACATTGAAATCAACAGGCTAAAAAGTGAATGCAATATTAGACAAAAGTCTGACTCTATATTTACAGAATATATATCATTATTAAAACAGTTAAAATTGAGCGGAATTGCTTCCGAGGGTGATATTTTAAAAGCAGAAGTTGAATTCAATAATAACAATATTCTTTTCAGCACCCTTAAGCAAAATATTATTAAGTTGAAATATGCACTGAACAATATTATTGGTGTTAAAATAGATAAACAATTTGAAGTAACAGAACCTAATGAGATTGATTCTTTAAATAACGAAAGTAATCCCATAGATAATATTACAGATATAAAGTTAACTCAAAAAGAAATTGAACTTAGTAATTATGATATTCAGATTGCAAAAAAAGAAAAGCTGCCTACCGTCAATCTAAATGGCGATTTCGGCTTTCTTGGGATATATCCCAAAGAGTATTTACATAATGCGGGATTCTCAGTTGCAATATCTCTTTCTATACCATTATTTGATTGGGGTGCAATTGACTCAAGAATAAATCAATCCGAGATTTCCCGAGCGCAGAATGAGATAAAACTTGATGTACAAAAGCGGGAACTAAATACTGCCATTTTATCTTTTCAAAATGACATTAATTTAGCAAAGGAAAATATTGCTAAATACTCCTCAAATATCTCACTGGCTATAAATAACTATAATAATGCCAAGTTAAGGTTTAAAGGCGGGGTTGGGTCTAACTTAGAAGTCTTGGATGCACATCAACTAATAGTTGAATCTGAAATAAATTTCAATAATGCCATTGCTCAGTTAAGAAGTGCTAAATTCAATTTATTAAAAATATACGGCAATTAAAGCGAATAATTACTATGAAATTGATTAAAAATAGTTTAAATATTTTTATTTACATATTCTTGTTTATAACTTTCTTTCCTTCCCTCTTTATAGGGTGCTCAAAAAAAGAGGATCCAGAAAAACAAGAAGAACAAATTGTTGAAGTTAAATCAGACGTTGTAAGGACGGGTGATATAGATATAATTGTAAAGGCAGCAGGAAGCGTGTCGGCCTATAAAAAATTTCAATTGAGCTCCTTTGTATCCGGAATAGTTACAAAATTTAATTTTTATAATGGCGACATAATTAAAAAGGGTGAAACAATTTGTACTATAAGAACAAAGGAGTCGCAGGGAGAAATTTCAGGAGCTGAAAAGCTTTATAATAAAGCAGAAAATGATTCTCAAAAAAAAGAAGCCCTTGAACTTCTTAAAAATTCACAGAAAAATTCTAATGAAATCAATATTGTTGCTCCTTTTACCGGGGTATTACTTAATAAAGTTAAAAATGCAGGTGAGTTAATTTCTGAGAATGAAGTAATTGGTTTATTAATAGATCCAAGTTCCCTAATATTTTTGGCCGATGTACCAGCTTCAGATATATCAAGAATTAAAATTGGAGAGAAAGTAGCCATTCAATTTCCATCTTTGCAAAACAAAAGAGTTGATGCTGTTGTTAAAAAGATTGAACCTCAGGTAAACGCAGTAACGCAAACTATTCCGGTTTATATAGATTTTTCTAACAAGTTTTCTGAATTAAGAAATGCATTGTTTGGTGAAGCTTTTTTTAAAGTTGGAACTCATAAAAACACAACCATAGTTCCCTCAAAAGCTTTACTATATGATGATGAAAAAGATACCTATAGTATATTTAAAATCTCAGATAATAAAATTGCAAAAAAGATTGCTATAAAGTTAATTGTACGAACGGATTCCAGCGCTGAAATATCAACTGAGGATATTAAAGCTGGCAATAAAATAATAATAGAAGGACACTACGGATTACCTGATTCAATTAAAGTAAGAATTACATTATGAGCTTATACTCGTTCTCAAGGAATCATTCTAAAGCAATAATATTTTTTATATGTTTATTGGCTTTGTTAGGTATATATACTTCTACAAAAATGCCGATTTCAATTTTCCCCAATATTGATTTCCCCAGAATTGTAATTATAGCTGAAAGCGGAGAAGAACCTGCAGACAGAATTATGGTTACTATAACAAAGCCGCTGGAAGAAGCAATAAATTCTGTCCCCGGTGTAAGAAATGTCAGATCAGTTACCACAAGAGGCTCGGCAGAAATATCCATCAATTTTGATTGGGGAACCGATATAATTCTCACTCAATTACTTTTACAATCAAAAATTGCTGCTATCAGAAACACTCTACCATCTGACGCAGAGATACAAATTAATAGAATGAATGCCACCTTCTTCCCGATTATTGGCTATGAGCTTACATCTGATACCAGGAGCCAGGTTGAGCTAAGAGACTTTGCACTTTATACAATCAGACCGGCTCTAAGCAGAATAAATGGAATTGCACAGATCCCAATTGTCGGTGGTAGGACGAGAGAATTTTTAGTTACTATTGATCCTCAAAGAATTACATCATATAATATAGATATCAGACATGTATCCGATATTTTAAGCAAAACAAATAGTGTAAAAGCTTTAGGGCTGATTGATGCAAACTATAAATTATACCTGACATTGTCAGATAACATGCTTAAGACCTCTGAAGAAATAGGAAATATTGTCATTTCAACTCAAGGTGGTACGCCAATATTTCTTAAAGATATTGCCAAAGTTTCAATTTCTGAAAAAGATGAGTACATAAAAGTTACAGGGAACGGGAAAGAAGCTGTTTTAGTAAATATTGTTAAACAGCCGGAGGGAAATACCCTACAAATTGCTAAGGATGTTAATAAAATTTTACTGGAGTTAAAGAAGCAAATTCCGGCTGATATAAAGATTCAATCCTTTTATGACCAGTCTGATTTGATAAGCGATTCTTTTAGCAGCGTTAGAGATAGCATTGCCATAGGAGTAGTTTTGGCTATTATAGTAATGCTCCTATTTTTACGAAATTGGAGAATAACAATTATTGCTGCTGTTATTATCCCAACAACTGTAGCCATAACCATTATTCTTCTAAATTCATTTAAGGAAACCTTAAATATTATGACATTAGGGGGAATTGCTGCTGCAATCGGATTAATATTAGACGATACAATAGTGATAGTTGAAAACATATTTAGACATTTCCATAAAAACAAACAAAATATAAGCAGTGCAGTAAAGGATTCAATTAAAGAATTACTGCCCGCAGTTTTGGGTTCAAGCGCATCAACAATAGTAATTTTTATTCCATTTGCCTTTCTGGGAGGAGTGACAGGAGCTTTTTTTAAATCACTTGCATTAACAATGGCATTAGCATTGTTTGTTTCGTTAATATTGTCATTAATTTTAGCGCCAATTTTAGCTACAAAATTTGTCAAAGGAATTGATACAACCCAAATTAAAGAACATGAAGGGTTCATTTTAAAATATTATAATTTGGCTGTAACTTTTTTACTGAAGCATAGATTAATAATTATTCCATTTGTTATACTACTTGTAGGAATAAGTATATATGTTTTCACATTACTTGGCAGCGGATTTATGCCGGAGATGGATGAAGGGGCTTTTATCCTGGACTATCTATCTCCTTCAGGAACCTCCTTAAATGAGACAAACAGAATGTTATCAGAATTAGAAAAATATCTTTTAACCATTCCGGAAGTTGAGTCCTACTCAAGAAGGACAGGAACGCAGCTTGGCTTCTTTATTACCGAGCCAAACAATGGAGATTATCTTATTAAATTAAAAAAGAATAGAACAAGAAGTTCAGAAGAAATAATAAATGATATCCGTAGCAAAGTTGGGATTCAGTTTCCAGCTTTACAGATTGAATTCGGAGCTTTAATTGGAGATTTAATAGGAGATTTAACAAATGTTCCCTCCCCTATCGAAATCAAAATATTTGGTGATAATAAAGAATTAATTCACCAGAAGGCTAAAGAAACTGCAAAAATAATTTCATCAGTTAAAGGAGTAGTTGATGTCTCTGACGGAATTGTAATTAGCGGACCTGCCTATATAATTAACTATGACCAGGAAGCTATTGGCCGGGCAGGTTTATTGCCAATCGATATTCAGGAAACTTTAGAAAACAGCATTCAAGGCATTGAAGCGTGTCAAATTCAAAAAGGAGAAAAAGTAATAGGAGTACGAGTTCGATTAGCAGATGAATATCGTTTCAATATTGAAAAGCTCAAAACTATTGGGGTACCTCTCCCAAATGGCGGCAGCGTACCGCTAAATACTTTTGCAACAGTTAAAATTGATCCGGGGCAGTCAGAAATTGAAAGAGAAAACTTGAAACAAATGATTGCAGTAACGGCCAGAATTTCTGGAAGGGATCTTGGAAGTACAGTTCAGGATGTTAAGAAAGAACTTAATAAAAATTTAGTTGCCCCCAAAGAGATATCTATCCAATATGGAGGAACTTATGAAACACAGCAAGAATCATTTAGAGATCTTTTATTAGTTCTATTAGCAGCTTCTTTATTAGTATTGATGGTTTTAGTAATTGAATTTGAATCGTTTTTTATTTCAGTTTCAATATTTTTTGTAGCGCTGCTCTCGCTCTCCGGTGTTGTATTTGCATTGTTTGTAACAGGCATTGCTTTTAATATTTCAAGTTTTATGGGAGCAATAATGATAGTGGGCATTGTTGCTGAAAATAGTATCTTTTTGGTCCATTATTTTAAAAAATATCAAACAACTGGTTTATCGCCTCAAGAGGCTATTCTAAAAGCCTGCCATATTAGAACCAGACCAATCATAATGACAACATTAGCTGCTATTTTTGCATTATTGCCATTAGCATTAGGCTTGGGAGCCGGAGCGCAAATGCAGCAGCCATTGGCAATTGCTGTTATTGGAGGTTTCTCAATCTCAAGCATTTTATTACTTTTTATTTTACCGGTTTTACTTTCAAAATATAAATTTGCACTTATTGACAAGAAAGACGAAACAACTTAATTCATATAACTTTCTCAGGAAAAGTAGGTCTATTTGTGAATACCTTATAAGGTTACTGACTTAAATTATAGCACAAATAATCTAGTAAAATTGCTATTATCTAAATAACTTATATAAGTTTTTGATGATTATGCTCTACTTCACATTTTGTCAATTTCCTCCAATATTGTTATCTTAAATATATCATAATTTCTAATAATTAGTAATCTTAACTTCTAATAATTTTCTAAAAGGAATAAGTATGAAAAATTTTCTTTATTTATTGTTGTTCGTTACTATATTTATAACAATACCTGTTATAAATGCGCAGGAACAAAAAGATAACATGACCAAAGAACAAAAGGAAGCTCAGAAAATTTGGATGGAATACATGACTCCCGGCTGGGCACATAAGATACTGTCAAACTCCGTTGGAGACTGGAAAGTCAAAATGACGTCTTGGATGGATCCTTCTATGGGAGCAACACAAGCCGAGGGTAATGCATCTGCTGAAATGGTTTTGGGTGGCAGATATGTTCAAATGAAATTTCATGGAAATTTTATGGGCATGCCTTATGAAGGTTTTAGCACGGATGCTTATGATAACGCAAAGAACGTATTTATAAATACATGGATTGATAATATGGGAACAGGTTTGATGTATTCCGAAGGCAAATATGATGCAGCAACCAAGACAATTAATTATGAAGGAAAAATGTTTAACCCGGTAACAAAAGCAGATGAGAAATACCGGGAAACCGTTAATTTTGCCGACAAGGACAAAATAATAATGGAAATGTTCAACATAAAAAATAATGAGGAATATAAATCACTGCATGTTGAATATACAAGATAAATCGTATTTTCAAATATACCAGACTACTCCAGGGGTTCAGGTTCAAAGCTAAACCTGCACCCTTGGAACCTTTTTAAAACAATTGAGGAATATTGAATAATGCCTACTCACATTAAAAGCCCTTCCATAATTGAAGCTGCCGGGAATAAGCCAAAAATCATTGCTGAATATTTCGGCCGGGTTAATAGCAAAACAAATGAAATTAGCATTGCAAAAATGAACAGCCCGGAAGGCTGGGAAGAGCCTGGACAAACACCTGAATTTGATGAATTTACATTCGTGATAAAAGGTACTTTGAAAGTTGAAACGAAAGAATCTGAGTATCTTGTAAATGCAGGAGAAACAATTCTGGTAGAAAAAGACGAGTGGGTAAGGTATAGCTCCCCTTTTAATGGTGGTGCCGAATATATAGCAATCTGTCTGCCGGCCTTTTCTGTGGATACAGTGCATAGGGACTAGT
Organism: Bacteroidota bacterium; assembly: GCA_030706105.1. GTDB lineage: Bacteria > Bacteroidota > Ignavibacteria > Ignavibacteriales > Ignavibacteriaceae > JAUZPC01. Next base: position 15,123 of record JAUZPC010000005.1, read on the forward strand.
CTATACAGATAATTCTTTAAAATTGAAAAGCAGGTAAAATTAATTTTATACCTGCTTTTAACACCTGGGATAAGAATTGGACCTTACTAATTTTCCTGAACCAGACTGAACCAGTTACCGGAATTGTCTTTGAAAACTGCTTCAATACCATATGGCCTTTTTTGCGGGGCCGAAGTGAATTCAACACCCTTACTTTTAAGCTCTTCATAAGTATTTTTACAATCATTGGTTTTAAATACTCCCCCGCTGATAATCCCTTTTTTTATAAGTTCTCTAAAATGATCTGCAACCTCTCCATTATACATCAATCCGGCTAAAATAGGCATTAAAACGATTTCTAAATCCTGCTGTCCTTTTGCTCCAACAGTAAGCCACCTGAATCCTTCCACCTCAGAGTCATTGCGCAGTTCTAAGCCAAGTTTATTAATATAAAAATTCATTGCCTCCTCTTGGTCCAATACATATACAATCGAGTGAGATAATTTAAATATCATAACCAAATCCTTTTTATAATAATTTGTACAATCCAAATGTAATTAAGTTAATAATGTTATTAGTAATAATTGTGACTATTTAGCTATAAGTGTTTAGTGAGTTCTACGTAATTGGTAATAATTTATTCTTAAAATTGATAAGTCGCATTCCACAATACTATTTATATTGTTATTTGGTTGCATATTATTTACATTTAATGATTATAATTAAATATAAATTATTAAATAATAAAGCTTTAAGTTGATTCCCTTACTGATTTTTGAAATAGGAAACAAGCATTATGCAGTACACTTGGAAGATGTAGTAAAAGTGTTTCATGCAGTTGCTGTATGCCCATTACCGGGTGCCCCGGATGTGGTCAGCGGTATTATTAATATGCATGGGGATATAATTCCGGTTTTAGATATCAGGAAAAGATTAAAAATTAAAGAAAAATCAATCTCCATCCATGATTCTTTTGTTTTGCTAAAAACGAAATCACGTTCATTTTGTATCATAGTGGATTCTGTTGATAAAAGCATTGATGTATCTGAAGATGATATAAAAGTAAAAGATAGTATTTGGCCCGGCCTGACTATTATTGATAAAATTGTTTCTGTAACCGGCGAAATAATTTTAATAAATAATATAGAAAATTATTTTCTTCCTGGTGAAGAAGAGATTTTAGATAACTCTATTTCAGTTTACAATAACAAATAATAGTATTTATGTTTGATCCCAATTCTGAAATATTGCTAAGTATTATTAACCCGATTAGTGTTAACATTGAAAAACATCTGGGACTTTATTATCCTCCTGAAAAATATAGTGAACTTTATATCCGTTTAGACTCAGCCGCCAAAGAAAAAGGATATAATGAATTAGAAGATTTTTTACATACTTTACAAAATGAAGCATCTGTAATTAACAATATCGATCTACTGACAAGACATTTAACAATTGGAGAAACTTATTTCTTTAGAGAATCCGGCGTATTAGATATTTTCAAAAAAAATATCATTAATAATTCAAGACCCCTGAATATTTGGTGTGCAGGTTGCTGTACTGGTGAAGAAGCATATACACTTGCAATAATAATTAATAGTATTTTTGACTCCAACATAAGAAATTCAAAAATATTGGCTACCGATATTAATAAAGACTTTTTGAATAAAGCTTTGAGCGGCAGATACAGCAAATGGTCATTTAGAAATATGGATGATAAAATTGTTGCAAAGTATTTTAACCGAATAGACGATAAATACTTTGAGGTTAGACCGGAAATACGAAAGCTTGTTAAGTTTGAATACATGAATCTTGCTGAGAATAATTTTTCCTCAAAATTAAATTTCGGACCATTTGATTATATATTTTGCCGCAATGTTTTAATGTACTTCGATAATGAATTACATGACAAACTTGTTACCTCCTTTTATAACTTATTAGCAGACGGCGGTTTTTTAGCCGTGAGCGTTGCAGAAGTATCTTTAATTAACGACAACCGCTTTGAAAAAATTTATTCAAACGAATCATTTATATTTAGAAAAAGTGTTAAGGAGCCGACGCTTCCATTATCTCCAATTCATAATATTAACAACAGAATTCCCCTGCCAATAATCAGGAACAATTCTAATTCATCATTTACAAGAAGCCCCGTTCCCGAGCATAACACAATTAGAAGGGGTAGTAAAGCAAGCAGTGAAGAACGGAAACAATCAATTGATGATGTTGACACTTCGTTTTATAATATACATAATGGATATGCTAAGGGCAGATATGCAGAAACGATTTCTATTATTTTAGATATTATCCAGAAAGCTAATAAAAATAATACTCTTTTGCAGAATCATTCTGACGAATTATATTTAATGATTATTAAAAGTTATTTGAATATTAATAACTTTGATGAGGCCCTAAGATGGTGTACAAAAGGAATAGAGAATAACAGACTGCATCTCCCCTACTATTTAACACTGGCTAACATTTTTCAGGTTATTAATGAAAATGAAGAAGCTATGAAGACTTTACAGACAGCAATATATTTAGACCCTGATAATATACTGGCCAACTTTAGTTTGTCTAACCTATACCGAAGAAATAATGACAGTAGTTTGGCTAGGAAATACTTACTGGTTACGCTTAGAATACTGGAAAATTGCAGTCCGGATCAGGTTATTGAAGAATCAGAAGGTTTAACAGCAGGGGCAATGAGAGAAATGGTTATTTCATTCATTCAAAATATTAAAGAATAAAAAGAAATGGAAAATACTATAGTATTTAGAAAAGGTGATGAATCTTTGATATTAAAAGAAAGAGCTGAAGCACTGGCAAAACCTCTTGATGATAACATTGTTAAAGGTGACATCGAAATTTTAAAATTTACATTATCAAATGAGATTTACGCTTTTGAAACAAAATACGTTAAGGAAGTGCTTGTGCTAAATGAATTGGTTCAGCTTCCATTTACACCCGACTTTGTAAAAGGGATAATTAGTGTCAGAGGTGAAATTATTTCAGTTTTAGACATTAAAAAATTCTTTAATCTTCAGTCCGGTGGGATTACAGATTTGAATAGAGTAATCATTTTGAGATTAAATGAAATGACCTTTGGAGTCCTTGCGGATAGAATATTAGATGTTGATAATATTTCATCGAATGATTTGCACACAACTTTATTAAATTCAAACAGTATTTTAGAAGAATATATTATTGGTGTAACCTCGGACCGTAATATAGTATTAAATGGTTTTAAATTTCTAACAGAAAATAAAATAATAGTATCTGATGAGCTATAACTACAAGGAGATATCTCTATGAAATGGTTTCTACATTTATCAATTAGAAGAAAACTATATATAGTATTTGCAGTAATTGGAGTACTGCTTTTCATAATTATAAATTTTGCTTATTCAGGAATAAAAAAGATTAGAGACAGGCAAGAAGTTATTCAGACAAATGTTTTTATGATTTCCAAACAATCCGTAGAACTTAGGTCTAATCTCAATAGGCAGCGGGCATTAATCTTGGAAATGATGCTTTCTTCAAGCAGTATCAGACATGAACAATTAGAAAATCAAATGTTGCAGACTGCTAATGTCATTAATTCTATTGCACAAAATCTTGACGATTTGACTTCAAAGAATCAGGTATTTAGTTCAAAAATTAAAGAACTTACAAGATTAGTTTATGAATATGAAACGCACCGAAAAGCAGAGTCGAATTTAATTATTGCAAATAAACTTAAAGATGCCCAATCCAGAAGTGAAAACACTGCTAAAGATGTATACGAAAGAATTAGATCAATAGCACTTGATATTGATGAACAAACGAATGCCATTTTACAAAGAGACTTGGAATCTTCAAACTCCGAAGTATCCTATACTAACAAAGCCCTGATATCAATTTCTATTTTTGTGCTGCTTTCAATTATCTTCTGCGTATTTTACCTTGATAAAATTATAGCTAAGCCGACTTTTTTACTTAGAGACTATGCAAATAAAATTTCTGAGGGAGATTTATATATTGATATCAAGCCTATTGATAGAAAAGACGAAATCGGTAATCTATGGGGTGCTTTTATTAAAATGACTGATTCTCTTAAAGAGATAGCAGAAGTAGTAGATAAAGTTTCCGCAGGTAATTTGCATATTAATGCAGTACCAAAATCCTCTAAGGATGTACTTACTATTTCAGTTAACACAATGGTAGAAAAACTAAGACAAATTACGACAAGTCTTAAAGAAATTATAAGCACATTAGGGTCTTCATCTTCTCAGATTTTTGCATCTACGGCTCAACTGGCTTCAAGTTCCACTGAAACTGCAACCGCAATAGGAGAAACTACTTCCACCGTTGAAGAAGTTAAACGAGCATCTGAATTATCAAACAATAAATCCAAGGAAGTTTTTGATGTTTCTAACAAAGCGAATGATTATTCTGAATTAGGGGAAAGATCTATAGAAGAAACAAGGGCTGGCATAAATAACATAGGCGAACAGATGAGTTTAATTGCTGATAGTACAATAAAATTATCCGAGCAGAATAAAGCTATCTCAGATATTATTAATGCGGTTAATGATATTTCTGAGCAATCCAATTTACTTTCCGTTAATGCTTCAATTGAAGCTGCAAGAGCAGGAGAATTCGGCAAGGCCTTTGCAGTGGTAGCGCAAGAAATTAAAAACCTTACGGAACAGTCCAAATTGGCTACTTCACAAGTTAAGATTGTACTGAATGATATCCAGAATGGAATAAGCTCTACAGTTGCCGCCACGCAAAAAGGTGAACAAATTGTTGACCAAGGGATTAAGCTGGCTGAACAATCAAGTATTTCCATTAAAAATTTAGCAGATACTGTTAATATCGCAAGAGATTCTGCTCTACAGACATCTGTCAGCAGTCAGGAACAAGTTGTCGGGATGGGACAAATTGCTTTAGCAATGGAAAATATCAGAACTGCGAGCACACAAAATGCCGCCACTACAAAACAGCTGGAAATTTCCGCCAAGCAATTGCAGGAACTGGGGTTTAAATTAAAAGAAATAATCTCAAATTTTAATGTTTAATGATAATATTAAAATATTGCATACCATTCATGGAGCCCTTTAATGGATGAAAATTTCTTAAAAAGGTTAATTGAGACTTTTAAAATTGAAGCTGAGGAGCACTATAATAATTTAGCAAACGGATTAATTACTCTTGAAAAAGTAAAACCCGGTGAAAGTTGTTTTGAGCTTGTTGAAACTTTGCATAGAGAGGCACATAGTTTAAAAGGAGCTGCAAGAGCCGTCAGCTTTACAGACATAGAAGATGTTTGCAAAAGTTTGGAGTCTTTATTCTCTGCCGTTAAGAAGGATGCATTGGCTTTAAGCAAAAATGTATTTGCTCTTGCATTTATGGGTGTTGACCTTATTAAGGAAATGATCTATCTTAATCCTGTAGAAATTGAAGATGATACTAAACTTTTATCAGACACCTTTTCGTTAAAAGTATGGGAGTTGTTAAATTTATCTGAAAATGAGACCTCTGCCCCCCCTGAAAAAACATTCACAACAAACGGTGACGCGGCAGTGAATGAAAATAATATTCCTGCTTATCTTGAGCTGAATGGAAATAGTGATTTTACATCAGCACAGTCTATACCCAATAAAGAGCAAATTACAACTCATTCTTCAAAAGACATTCAATTACAGGAGAATATAAGAATTTCAGTGCAAAAACTGGATTCTCTCTATTTACAAGCTGAGGAGTTGCTTTCGTCAAAACTTGCCATGGAACAATTCAGTAAAGATTTACAGGAGTTGAGCGCTTCTATCAATAGTATAAAACTTGAACTTAATAAATCACAGAGTGCACTTCGTAGAAACAAATATCTTGTTGAGAGACAAAATGAATTTACTGATTCTTTTGGTAGATTCAGTGAAGTAATAATATCAATTGATAACCGTCTTAAGGTTCTTACTAAATCATCGGTTGAAAATACAAGGAAAACAGGGATTGCTGTAACAGAACTTATGGATTCTGTAAAAGACATAATTATGTTTAAGTTCTCACATCTGTTGGATTTATTTCCAAAAGCTGTACATGACCTTTCGTCTGAATTAGGCAAAGACGTTGATTTTGTTATGTCTGGAACTGACATTCAAATTGATCGAAGAATTCTGGAAGGAATGAAAGATCCTTTAATACACATTATACGAAATGCCATTGACCATGGATTTGAGCCTTCTGAAGAAAGAGTTTCAAATGGAAAATCCCCTAAGGGAAACTTATCTATTTGTATTAAGCATGCTGAAAACAGGAAAGTTGAGATAAAGATATCTGATGACGGGAAAGGTATAGACATTGAGAAGCTTAAACATTCCGCAGTCAAAAAAGGCCTAATTTCACTTGAAAAAAGTAATGAATTAAGTGAAGATGATGCAATGCCGCTTTTATTTGTATCAGGAACTACCACAAAGAAAATAATAACTGACATATCCGGATACGGCCTTGGCATGGCTATAGTAAAAGAAAAAGTTGATAAATTAAGCGGCACAATAAATATAAAGACAAAACCATTAGTAGGTACCGAGATAACCATTACGCTGCCCATCACATTAACAATGCTGCGCGGGCTTGTTGTGCAGTGTTCAGACAGGCAATTTGTAATCCCTTCTAATTACATTAATAATGTAAATAGAGTCAGTGCTTCCAATGTAAAACGGGTAGAGAATAAAAGTACCATAATATTAAATGATGTTCCGGTTACGTTATTATATCTATGTGATATACTTGGAATTAAAAAACATAAAACAACTGAAGATAGTTCATTTGTCAAAATAGTTGTTATCACATTTTTTGACAAATTAATTGCTTTTGCAGTCAGTGACATATTGGAAGAAATTGAGCTTTTAATTAAGCCATTGAATAAGCAATTAGCCAGAATTAAAAACATATCTGGTGCTACAATTTTAGGTAACGGGAAAATCGTACCTGTACTAAACATACCTGATCTGATTAAAACTACTGAAAAAAGTTTTGGAAAGACAACAGATTTAACCTTGCAAACCAATGAAAGCGCCAGGGATATTTTAGTAGTAGATGATTCTATTACATCCAGAATGCTGCTTCAAGATATACTGGAGACAGCCGGTTATAATGTGAAATCTGCTTCAGACGGTATGAATGCCCTTAAAATAATTAAGGAAAGTCATTTTGATTTAATTGTTTCTGATATTGAAATGCCTTTGATGAATGGTTTCCAATTCACTAAATTAGTTAAAAGCATGGATAATTTAAAAGATGTTCCTGTTGTACTTGTAACTGCCCTATCCAGAGATGAGGATAAAATAAAGGGCATGGACGCAGGTGCAAACGCATATATAGTTAAAAGTGATTTTGAGCAAAGTAACCTTTTGGAAGTTATATCGAGACTTTTACAATGATTAATAAAAAAATTAAAGTACTGATAGTTGAAGACTCAATATTATTTGTGACTATACTTAAGGAGATATTAGTTAAGAATAACCATTTTGAAATTTGTGGAATAGTAAAAAACGGGCTGGCTGCTACAGAATTTGTAAGCAAAATGAGACCTGATGTAATTACTATGGATATAAATATGCCTGTAATGAATGGTTACGATGCTACACGAGAAATTATGAGTACAAATCCTACTCCGATAATAATCTTAAGTGCTAATATTGATGAAACTGACATAAACGATACATTTAAAGCATTGGAAGCAGGAGCCGTGGCTATTATTGAAAAACCTTCAGCCTGTGATAGTCCTGATTTTCATCTTTATGAGAAAAGGCTTGTTCAATTGGTTAGGTTAATGTCAGAAGTTAAAGTTGTTAGAAGAATAGACTATAAAAATAGGAGACGGGAGTACATTTCAAGAAGCTTTTTTTCTGATACTGAGATTAGCAATAATATTGAAGTTATCGGAATCGGAGCTTCAACAGGAGGCCCGGTAGTTATTGAAAAAATATTAGCCGGACTGCCAAAGGATTTTTCTTTTCCAATAGTTATTGTGCAACATATATCTAAAGGGTTTACAAAAGGTTTAGTTGAGTGGCTTAATCATAGCTCAGCAATACCGGTGAAACTGGCAGAAAATAATGAAACAATAACTAAAGGAGTATGTTATGTCGCGCCTGATGATGCTCATTTAGGAATAATTAAAAACACACTAATGTTATCAGATTCAAAACCCCTTTATAATATGCGTCCATCAGTGGGATTTTTATTTGCATCTTTAGCTAATAATTATGGAAATAAAGCATTAGGAATTTTGTTAACAGGTATGGGAAGAGATGGATCGGAAGAGTTAAAAGCTTTAAGAGATACCGGGGCAATTACAATTGCACAGGACAAAGAATCAAGCGTGATATTCGGAATGCCGGGAGAAGCGATTAAATTAAATGGTGCTTCTTTTATTTATACACCTGATAAAATAATTAATTTTTTAGAAGGACTGAATACCACTAAAAATAAATAGAATTGATTTAACAATTCTATATTGGAGAATTTATTGATGACTCTGGAAATACTAATTGCTGAAGATAGTCGGACTCAATTAGAACAGTTAAGATACATACTTGAGAGAAATGGTTATAACGTAAGAGTTGCCAGAGACGGCAAATCTGCTTTAGAAATGATACGTGGATCCAAGCCGGATCTGCTAATTTCTGACATTATTATGCCTCAAATGGATGGATACACTTTATGTAATATCATAAAACAAGATCCTGATCTGAAAGATTTACCGGTAATGCTGCTTACTACTTTATCTGATCCACAGGATGTTATTAAAGGATTGCAGTGCGGTGCAGATAATTTTTTAACAAAGCCTTACAATGAGCCATTTTTGTTATCAAGGATTAAATATACTCTTATAAACCGTGAGATAAGAAA
>JAUZPC010000050.1 GCA_030706105.1 Bacteroidota bacterium
ACCTTTTTTTCCGCACTTGCTGGCGCAGTCAAAAACAGGATAATGTTCATGTTTCAAGAAAGGAGCACCTTCTATGGTCATTGTACCGCAGACATAATCATTGGCAGATGATACTTCCTGTTTTGAGAAACCTATTTCCTGCAGCAGGTTAAAATCAAACGCCTCAAATTTATTTTCTTCTATTCTTAGTTTTTTAATAAGGAAGTCTTTACCGAGTGTGTATTTGTTAAAAGCAAAACCAAGCTCAAACGCACCTGGAAGTGCTTTTTCAATTTTTGCAAGAGCTTCATCAGTAAATCCTTTTGCTTTTAATGACTCCGGATTTATATAAGGACATCCTACAAGAGTTCCGGCGCCTTTGGCATATTTAACTATCTCCACTATTTGGTCTTTGTTATACCCAAGTCTCTCCAAAGCAGGAGGAATACACTGGTTAATAATTTTGAAATAACCGCCTCCGGCAAGCTTTTTAAATTTTACTAATGCAAAATCAGGTTCAACTCCGGTAGTATCGCAATCCATAACAAGTCCGATAGTTCCGGTAGGTGCAATAACAGTAACCTGTGCATTTCTGAATCCGTATTTATTACCTTCTTCTAAAGCAATATCCGAATCTTCCCTTGCAGCTCTTAATAAGTCTGAAGGGCAATATTTTGGATTTATGCCGACAGGATAAATACTCAGTTTTTCATATTCCTCATTTGGGACGTTGTAAGCAGCTCGTCTATGGTTACGTATAACCCTGAGCATATTTTCTTTGTTCTCTTCGTACTTTGCAAAGGCGCCCAATTCTTTTGCCATTTCAGAAGACTGAGCATAAGCATTCATATGCATGATGGCAGTGATAGCACCGCAGATTGCAAATGCCTCATTGCTGTCATAAGGAATACCCTGAAGCATAAGCAAAGAACCAAGATTAGCATAACCAAGCCCTAATGTTCTGAAGTCGTAACTTCTTTGCGCAATTTCTTTACTTGGGAACTGAGCCATTGTAACACTAATTTCAAGAACAATTGTCCATATGCGTGAAGCATATCTAAAAGCATCTATATCAAACTTATGATTTTGATAATCAAAAAACTTTGTAAGGTTAAGAGAAGCTAAATTACAGGCTGTATCATCCAGGAACATATATTCACTGCAAGGATTAGAGGCCTTTATCTCGCCGTTATTAGGGCACGTATGCCATTCATTTATGGTAGTATGGTATTGAATACCGGGATCTGCGCAAGCCCATGCTGAATATGCGATTTCGTCCCAAAGATCTTTTGCTTTAAGGGTTTTGCATGGAACCGGCTCTCTCTTTTCATCCTTAGCTTTTTTCTTCTCAATGCGCCAGTATAAATTCCAGTCACCGCCGTCTAAAAGAGAAGTCATAAAGTCATTAGTAACCCTGATAGAGTTGTTTGAGTTCTGCCCTGAAACTGATGCATATGCTTCTGAATTCCAGTCTGTATCATAGACAGGGAACTCAATAGATTTAAACCCCTGCTTAGCAAGCTGAATAACACGCTCAATAAAATTATTTGGTATAAAAACTTTACGTGCTTCAATTACCGCCTGTTTTAATTTTTTATTAGTCTGCTTGTTAAATCTTTCATTTTCCGGATGTTCATCATAACAAGCTTTCATAATAGCATTAAGATGAATATTGCAAAGCTTGGAGCCGGTAACCAGAGCGGCCACCTTCTCTTCTTCAACAACTTTCCAGTTTAAAAAGTCTTCAATGTCAGGATGGTCCAAGTCCAACGTAACCATTTTAGCAGCACGTCTTGTAGTACCGCCTGATTTAATAGCACCGGCAGACCTGTCCCCTATTTTCAAGAAAGACATAAGTCCGGAAGACTTTCCCCCGCCTGAAAGCGGTTCAGAGGAACCTCGGATATCGGAAAAATTTGAGCCTGTTCCTGAACCATATTTAAATAAACGTGCTTCACGAACCCATAGATCCATTATCCCGCCATCTTTAACTAAATCATCCTGTACGGATTGAATAAAGCAAGCATGTGGCTGAGGATGCGTATAAGCATCTGCTCCGGCGGTTAGTTCACCGGATTTATAATCGACATAAAAATGGCCCTGAGAGGGACCGGTAATTCCGTAAGCCCAGTTAAGACCAGTATTAAACCATTGAGGGGAATTAGGAGCAGCATACTGGTTTGCAAGCATATAAAGCAGCTCGTCATAAAAAACTTTAGCATCTTCTTCAGAATCAAAGTAACCTCCCTGCCAGCCCCAATAAGTCCAGCAGCCGGCCATTCTATGGAACACTTGTTTAGAATCTGTTTCCGAAGTATAGCGGTCTTTTTCCGGTAAGGACTCTAACCTTTCAGTATCAGCTTTAGAAGGCTGAAGCCAAACGGGTACTCCCTTTTCTTTTATCTTCTTAGTTAATTTAGGAATACCGGCTTTCCTAAAATATTTTTGAGCTATTATGTCAGTGGCAACCTGAGACCAAGTAGAAGGCACCTGAACATCTTCCATCTTAAATACAATTGAACCGTCAGGATTTCTGATTTCAGAAATTCTGGTGGCAAATTCCATTGAAGATAAAGGATCTTTTCCTGCCTCTGTAAATCGTCTTTTTAATTTCATTTAATTTCCCGGAGTAGTATCATTGTGTAAAATAGATTTATTGATATACAATAAAATTTCTAAAATGTGATTGGTATTTTAGAAAGTAAAATAATTTCTGTTATAAAATCTTAAAAAGTTTTTAAATATCCAAATTAAATTTTAAATATTTTTTAGGCTTTTATATTGAATTTAATTTTTATTTTTTATATAAATTTTACATCATGCAAAATTTGATAACTTGTTTCCCGGCAATAAAAAATAAGGGGAAAATTTTTACACATTGCAGAAATGTGCGCGGCAAAATCTCACAAATGACTGCCCGGTATAGAGGCTGTGTGAAAATTAGAAACAAACAACGGCATATTCCCGCAAATATTTAATAATTCCATATAATGCAGTTTACATATGCCTGAATTCGTCAATATTCCCATTACGAAGGAGGACATCCGAATATTCGCACAATCTCTGCATATTAAGTTCAAATTTTAAATCTCTAATCCAAAAAATAGACTATTTACAAATTATTGAGGAAAACATCCCCCAAAATGAAGCAAAATGGCACTATCCATCTGGCACTCTGTTTGCGTCTAAAAACTTTTGTAAGTTTTTTGAATTTTTTATATATTAAATATGACAAAATCACTCTTATTTATAATATTGGTTTTTCTGGCTGTTCACCCGGCATTCCCACAGTTGGAAGGGGGCTATGTAAATAAACAGTCGGTGATCCCCGGAGATACACTAAAGTTCTATATTTCCACAACCTCTGCTACAGTAAATTTTGTTATTAAAAGAATTGTCAACAGCTCAACTCTTGTTACTGCTGCCACCTATAACAATATTACTGGAGGAGTTAAGAGCACGCCGGATTCATCTTATTATTATGGATGTAACTGGCCTGTGGCTCTATCAATAGTTATTCCGTCAGTTTGGCTGCCGGGAATGTACAGGGTTGACTTCAATACGTCATTAGGGACTAATAGTATCCTTTTTATGGTAAAGCCACCTACTCCGGCAAGCTATAGTAATGTATTGGTGGTGGTACCTACTAACACCTGGCAGGCTTACAATAACGGGGGAGGAAAAAGTCTTTATGATGCTTCTCCGGTTACAAGGTCTTACAAAGTAAGTTTTCTGCGTCCGGGGGGTAATACAGTTTCCTATGGTTTATATAACTTCTATAAACAAGAAATTCCTCTCACATCATGGTTAAATGCCAAAGCACAAAAATTTGAGTATGCCAGTGACTGGGATTTTGAAAAAGACCCTACCTTAGCATCCAAATATAAAATAATAATTTTTGCAGGACACGATGAATACTGGTCAGCTCTTAAGCGCAAGCAGATAGTAAATTTTCTTAATAGCGGCGGAAAAGTGATGAATCTTGCGGGTAATATATGCTGGTGGCAGGTACGGTATGAAAACAACGGCAACACTTTAGTCTGCTATAAAGATTATGTCCCTGATCCGCTTTTGCATGTTGTCGATTCGCTTGTGACCGTGAATTGGTATAACTATCCGGTTTATAACGGAGAAAATAAAATTTTTGGAACAACCTTTAATTACGGCGGCTATGTTAATGACGGCACTACGCTTCCGGCATCCGCGGGGTACGGCGGATATGCGGCTTTTAATACCCAACATTGGGTATATAATAATACCGGTTTAAATGAAGGAGATGTTTTTGGATTCAATTCAACTATTGCAGGGTATGAGGTTGACGGGATGAAATTTTCATGGGTGAATGGTCTGCCGGTTAATACTTTCCCTTCACAAGGAACACCTCCCGGATATAAAATTTTAGGCTACTCACCCGCTCAAAGAAGTGATACTTCATCAAGCGAACTCGGTTTTTATTATACTCCGGGCGGTGGAGCTTTATTCAATGCGCCTACTATTGACTGGGATCAGGGATTAGTAGATGATACGACTACACAAACCATAACGAATAATGTTTTAACCAGATTTTTACAAAATTCATTTCCCCCTGACATAGACTCCTGGTCTCCTTTTACATTACAGAACAAAACTATTATAAATCAGCCCCTGACAATAAACAAGAGAGATATTTTAGTTAATCAGACAGATACAACTGTCTTTTCAATTTCTGCCCAGCATCCATTTGGTCTGGCGATTTCTTACATATGGAAGGTGAATAACATAAACCAGGCAGGGAACTCAAATACTTTTTCATTCCCAAACACACACTCAACGGGCAAGAATGTTATAACCGCATATGCAATATCGGGAGCAGATACTTCAAAAATAACATGGACATCTTCTACAATTCCATCACCTCCTGTCCTATCCCAGCCTGCAAATAATTCTGCAGCAGTTACTGTACCGGTTGTTTTTATGTGGAATAAAAACAGTGCGGCCAATAAATATTATATTCAAGTGGCATTGGACAGTTTATTTACAAACATAATTGACTCCACAAGTGTTACGGATACTACAATTATTTTTAATAACTTAAATTATAATAGTAAATATTATTGGAGAGTAAACTCAGCAAATAATTATGCTTCCGGAGCATATTCTTCTGTATGGTCATTTACAACCCAACAGCAAATTAATTTCACCGTAAAAGCAGTTCCACAAGCAGGCAACCCGTCAGTTACTTCTTTTGGTGTAACGAATCTCATTATTATTGCAAATGTGATTGTTCCCGACACGACAACAATCACTTACAGTAAAAGTAAACCGGATTCATTAACTAATCCGGCCGGTATTGATTCGCTATATAAGTTTTACTGGAATGCAGCATCAAACAATCTTCAGTTCAATTCCGGCTATGTCGCAATTCCGCTTTCTAAATTGGACTCTACAATTAATCCTCTAAGATTGACATGGTTAAAAAAATCAGGGACGCAGTGGGTAAATATTGGGGGAAAAATTAAAGATACACTATTCATCAGCACTATTCCATTTAGTTCTTTGGGTACATTTGCTCTTGCATCGTCTAAAACTCTTCTTAAACTAAAGGTGTTTTTAGAAGGAGCATTCGATACGACTCTGTCAAGTATGACAGATAAACTTGACTCCATAAACATACTCCCCAAAGTGCAGCCTTACAACATTGCCCCTTACTTATATTCCGGAACTGATTCCGTTTCAGTTATGCCTTCCAATATAACAGACTGGGTATTAATTGAACTACGGACAGGAATAGCAGCTAATACAACTGTTTTAAGAAAAGCTCTATTGCTGAATAAAAGCGGCGCAATTGTTTCTTTAAACAATGACGATGCATATCTGAATATAAATGCCGGAAATTACTATATCGTTATTAACCATCGAAATCATCTTAGTGTAATGACGGCAGCTCCGGACACATTGAGCTCAACTACTGGCTTATATGATTTTACCATAGGGTTATCTAAATATTATGGGAATGATGCCAGATTAATTAATGGCAGATATTGTATGTTCGCAGGTGACTCCAATAAAGACGGACTGATTACCAGTTTAGACTTTAATCTTTTTTACCCTGATTTTACAAACGCCGCAACCGGTTACCTGAATACTGATGTTAATCTGGATGGAATGGTTACAAGCTTAGATTACAATTTGTTTTACATAAATTTTGTTTCTGCCAAGCAGAGTAATGTGCCAAGATGATGAGAAAGGAATAAGATACAATGAAAAGAATTTTAGTA
Organism: Bacteroidota bacterium; assembly: GCA_030706105.1. Lineage (GTDB taxonomy): Bacteria > Bacteroidota > Ignavibacteria > Ignavibacteriales > Ignavibacteriaceae > JAUZPC01. Next base: position 6,237 of record JAUZPC010000050.1, read on the forward strand.
TTTTTTATATTATATAGTATAACACTACACCCGCAATTAAGCGTAAGCGAAAAATTGATCGTTTTACAAAATGACGCAATTGTAAATGGTAATTTTAAAATAGCTGTACAAGTAGAAGCAGGCAATTTACCCGGCAGCAAAACCTTAGCTTCCGCAACCATTGATGTACAAATAGATACGGCTAAACTCAGCTATATTAATGCTGCAAACTGGGGTCTGAGCGCAAGTGATGGCTATAGCAGAACCGCCAACTTAGTAAACAGCAAAATAAGAATCGGAATTTTAGGAACTCTTGTAAATGGTAACGGAGACGGAACGCCGGGAGGAATTGATATTGTTAGTCCATTTGCGACCTGGGTTGAGCTTAACTTCAAGATAAAAGATATTTCAGGAACCACAGCCTTATCTATTGATCCTTTTACCAATGCGGTTGCCATTTTTAACAATGCCCATAATAATCCAAGTACCGGGGGTATTTCCAATATATTAAATTTGAGCATAAAAAATATTGGGGACCAGCCGCTGCCTGTTGAACTTTCTTCATTTTCAGGAAAAATAAAAAATTCCAATGTAATTCTTAGCTGGATTACTCAGACGGAAGTTGATAATTACGGCTTTGATATTGAGCGTAAAAATAATACGAAAGACGGTAGTTGGGAAAAGATTGGTTTTGTAAGAGGTAATGGAAATTCCAATTCTGTTAAAAATTACTCTTTCATTGACAAATATCCAATGGGCGGCAGCAAATTTGAATATAGATTGGCGCAGATAGATAATGATAAGACAACAAAAATTTCCAATACACTTGAAATAACAATTGCCCCCGCTGAGTATGAACTATTTCAGAATTACCCTAACCCGTTTAATCCTTCAACCACTATACGATATAGCGTGCCGGTGGAAAGTAAAATTCAAATAAAAATATATAATACACTCGGCCAGGAAATAAAGACACTTGTTGATAATATTTCAAATCCGGGAAACTATGAGTACATTCTTAATGGTTCAACATTGGCTTCCGGTGTTTACCTGTATACATTTTCAGGGCAAAGTATTAACAATCCTTCTACATTTAAATTTGTAAAAAAGATGATATTGCTGAAGTAGTACTTCTTTTCCTCCCTTAAAGAGACGGAGTTAAGGGAGGAAAAAAAACTGGAAAAGATTTACTCAAGTAAATTTTTAATTTTTTCCAGCAAGTCCGATGTCTTGAATGGTTTAACAAGAAAGTCATTACAACCTGCTTCATAAGCCTTCCGACGATCCTCAGGAAAAGCATGCCCGGTAACAGCTATTATTGGGACATTAGGATTTTCTTTTCCGGATCTTATAAATTTCGTTAACTCCAATCCGTTCATACCTTGTTTAAGTGAAATATCCATTAATATTAAATTCAGTGATTGAGAATCCAAAATTTCAAGAGCCTCTTTTGCATTAGCAGCAATAATTGTATCATAACTATTCTTGAGATTGGATTTTAGAAGCAATTGATTAGTCTCGTCATCCTCAACAATCATAATTTTTTGTTTTTTATCTGTTTGTATTTTTGAGACAGCAGCCGTCTTAACATTCAAGTCTTTTTCAGCTTTAGATAAAGGCTCCTTTTGAGTAATTTCACTATTAAAACATATGGAAAATAGTGTACCTACCCCTTTTTTACTATTTACATTTATAGTAGCATTATTCAGCGCAAGGAGTTTTTTAACAATCGGAAGCCCAAGTCCGAGTCCTTCATAAGGTCTGTTATATCCGGTCACTTCCTGAGTATAAGGTTCAAAAATATGAGGCAGATATTCTTCAGAAATACCAATACCGGTATCACGTATATCAACACACAATTTATTTTGTTCATTTCTATACATAGAAACAACCACAGAGCCGGATTCAGTATATTTAACAGCATTATCAACTATATTTTCCAATGCCATTTCAACAGAGGAGTCATCTGCAAAAATCTTGTCGTCTTCAACATCAGAGTAGAAAAAAAGCCTAAACGATTTTTCATCAGCTTTGGATTTATATAAATGCATGATAAAATGGATAAGTGATGAAACGGAAATCTCTTCAGGTCTTATTGAAAAATCGCCGGCTTGAAGCCGTGAAAAAATGATAATCATATCGACCGTATTCATTAAACGCTTTGCGGATTTTTCTATTGAAGTGAAATACTGTTCATCATCTTTAGTAACATATTGCATAAATGAATCATGGACAATATTTGTCATTCCAAGAATTCCGGTAATCGGTGTCCTAATTTCATGAGAAATGCTGGCAATAAAACCATCTTTCATTTTATTGTTCCGCTCTGCTAATTCTTTGGCTTTAATCAGTTCAATATCTTTTTCCTTTTGTTCGGTTATATCTTCGCAAACAGCAAGAAGTAAAAGATTGCCGTCAGCACCTAAAACCGCCCTCGCGGTTTCCCTAACCCAAATGACACTCCTATCCTTCCGAACCTTGCGAAATTCCTTTTTCCTTATTTCCATCGGATGCCGGAAAGTTTCTGTTAAATGCTCCCAAACTGCTTCTTTATCATCTTTGTAAAATATATTAATAATAGGCTGCCCCAATAATTCTTCTATTTCATAGCCTAATTCATAAGCTCCGAATTTATTAACTGCTTGAACAATTCCCAGCTGATCAATAATGAAATACATTGACGGGTTGTCATCAAACAGTGCCCGGAAACGAGCTTCACTTAAAGCCAAAGCCTCTTCCGCTTTTGTTCTTTCTGTTATATCCATAAAAGAAGCTATACTTTTTTTTGTCCCCGGTATCATTGCCACAGTGCATATCATATTTCTTATTTCCCCGTTTCTTCTTATAAATTTAAACTCATATCGTCTTGGAGCAAGCCCATCTCTAAGCCTTCTGTCATAGTGATATTTTTTCATCCTCTCGACATCTTCAGGAGCAATAAACTCAGTCCAGCTTTTTTTAGTCTCGCTTTCCTCTTTAGAAAGGCCACTGAGATTTTCCCATTCTTCATTTGCCAGAGAGATTGTTGTATCTTCTTCACTAATGATAGATGCAGCCCCGGTATTCTCAAAAATAGAACGATACTTTGCTTCACTTTCACTCAGGGACTCTTTCGCCATTTTGGATTCCGTAATATCCCTTATACACTCTATCGCCCCAACCAGATTTCCTTCAGCATCCCTTAATGGCGATGCTTTAGCCCATATATATGCACCTTTCCCATTATAAAGAGCGGGAGCTAATGCTTCCATAACAAGAATGTCTCCTTCTTTTTTTAATACCGGATAGTGTCCGGCAATATAATGCTCAGGGTCCCAAAAAAGATCCATTAACTGAGGCCTGGCACTTCCATAAAAAGGAATTGTATAGGCGTAATCCCCCTTGCCAACAATATCCTGAGCTTGGATACCTGTCATTTCTTCGATCGCCCGATTCCAAATAATTACTCGCTTATCTTTATCAATAGCCAGAGTAGCATCAGGAAGAAAATCAATAAGAGCTGATAAAAGCTTTTCATTTTTACGCAAAGCATCTTCTGCATGTTTGCGTTCGGTTATATCAACACAAATACCTAATATTCCAAGGACATTATTGCTGCTGTCCTTTATCGGAATTTTACTTGTAAGGATATCGCCCTCATTACCATCACTGGCGTAGTATTTCTCCTCAATATTTAAAACAGGCTCACCTGAATTCATTATTTGAGAATCCCACTCTATGTAACGGGCGGCATATGACTTGTCCCTATTTAAGTCATAATCTGTTTTGCCGACAATCAGTTTTGGGTCACTTACCCCAACGATTTCTGCAAATTTTTTATTACACCCCTGATAAACAAGATTTTTATCTTTCCAAAAGATCTGGTTCGGCATATGATTGATTAATAATTCCAGAAAATTATTCTGTTCAACTAATTTATCTTTTGCCCACTTGTTTGCTGTTATGTCCGTAAGCATTGCAAACGATTCAATAAAAGTACCGTCCGGATCAATAACGGCCTTTGCCGATACCAAAGCCCAGAGCCTGCTGCCATCTTTTTTTATAAAACACCGCTCATAAACAGAACTTTCGCCTCGTTTACGACTCTTCATTTGGGCTTCGTGATCATCTAATTGATCATCTGCCATAAAGGACACAGCTAATTCCCCTACCATTTCTTCCGCTGTGTACCCGAGCATTGATGCCATCTGCTGATTGACGAATGTAATTCGGGCGTTGCTGTCCAACGATAGAATACCCTCAATAGCTGTCTCAACAATCCTTCGGTACTTTTCTTCGTTCTCCTGAAGCGCCTTTAATGCCTTTTTAAGTTCTTCACTTTCTTTAGAGTACAATTCCTTAGCCGCTGCATACTCGAGTTCCAGGGCTTCATAATCTTGTTTTAGGTCATTTTGATTTATTTTGATATTTTTCATAGCATATTTTCACAGTCGGTAATTCAAAAGATTTTATAAACTGATTTTTTTCAATATGTTTTTAGTGCATTATCAGTAATAATATAACAAATTAAACTATTATACAATGCCCTCTTTATCATATAAGAATTGGAATAGAGTATAATAACATTCAAAGAAAAATTGATTTAATAAATACCTGCTAATAAAAACCAAAATTGTTGTTGACGTATAATTTAAGAGTTACTTTGATAATGATATGGTAGAAATATTGGGGTACAAATAAAAAAAGCTGCCCGGATGCGGACAGCTTTTTTATTAATTTTTGGAAAGAATTATTGCAATTTAAAGAAAATAGGAATAGATACCTGCACGTTAACAGGGGCACCATTTTGTTTACCAGGTGTCCATCTAGGCATCTTTTTAATAACTTTAACAGCTTCTTCATCGCATCCGGCACCAATGCCTTTAACGACAGCTACGTTACTAATACTTCCATTTCTATCAACTACAAATTGAACAAATACTTTACCTTCAACACCGGCTCTTTTTGCTATTTCAGGATATTCTATATTTGATTTAACAAAAGCAAGCATTTCTTCTTGACCGCCGGGATAGCTGGGCATTTCCTCAACGTAGGTAAATACTTTTTTCTCAACTTTTTCTTCTTCAACTACAACTTTTTCAGCCGTATTTTCTTTGGTATCAACTTTGTAAATGGATTCGTCAACACCCTGAGGGTTACCTTCCTGAGTTTTCTTACCCGGATCAACGTCTTTCAACTGTTCAACGGTAGGTACAAACTCATCAGCAACCATATTATCAGGTTTTACAACCGGAATAGTAAATTTAACGGTTGTTTTGATTGGAGGAGCTTCAACCTGAGGAGGTGGTGCGTCATCCTTCTTTTTGTTCATAT
>JAUZPC010000500.1 GCA_030706105.1 Bacteroidota bacterium
ATTAACCTATCTGAACAACAAATTAAAGATTTAAAAGAAAATCAATCAGGCAGATATCTTTATGATATTCAACATCCTTATTCAGCAGGAATTCCTGACAGCGCTGCTACATGGCCTGACTGGTGGAGAGGTTCTGTCAATAAATTTGTTCAGACTCTGCATGATTCTATTCAGTCTGTTAAACCTTATGTACGTCTTTCTGCTGCTGCTATCGGCGCCTATAACTGGAGCGGCTGGAACGGTTACGATGTTGTATATCAGGATGCCGCAAAATGGTTTAATGAAGGGTGGCTCGAACAGTTGACTCCTATGCATTATAGCTGGGATACACCCTCAGGCTTCTATGGAATGCTAATTGGTGATGGTCAATATTCATGGTCACCTTATATACAACCTGGTGTCGCTGCAAAAAGATTATATACTGTCGGACCCGGTTCATATATATTAGATGCAAATAAAACATGGAATAATCATCCGAGTATTGTCAACACTTGCAGAACAGTTCCATTTGTAGATGGTTTCCAGTTCTTCTCTTATGCAGAATGGAGAGATCATGATTATTTTAGTACAGCAGGATCAACTTTCTTCGGGACTAAAACAAAAATCAGAAGCTACAAAGATTTACCTGCTCCATTTGCTCCATTTGCAAGTATCTCTAAAATTGATTCTATGAATTATGTTATAAATGTTGTCTCTGCGCCGGGATCTGCAGGCGCCTATTGGTATGTTCTTTACCAGTCCACTGCTGATAATATAAACGAAGATTCATCTAAGATAATTGATGTGTACTATTCTGATCAGCCGTCTTTTAATATTCCGGTTTCATATAACGGAAGACAGGACTTTAACGGTAAATATAATTATAAAGTTTCACAGGCAACCAGATACTGGAATGAATCTGCATTATCACCAATCATGACTACAGATAATATTCCATCATTGCCGCCTGTAGTAACTTCATCTATTCCTGCTCAGAATGATTCCTGTACGCTTAATACATCTATTACTTTGAATTTTTCAAAGACAATGGATTCATCATTAACTATTACATCAGTTCCCGACATTCCACAGTATACAAAGATTTGGAGTAACGGAAATAAAACTGTAGTGATAAAACCTTCGGCATCCTTAATTCCGGATACTATTTATAATGTTACATTAAACAGCAATGTAAAAGATATAAACGGTAAAAGTATAGACGGAAACGGAGACGGTATCGGAGGAGACTCTTATGTACTTAAATTTAGAGTTGTACCTTTGGACGATGTACCTCCATATGTTGAAATGAGCTATCCTCTACAGAATGATTCATCATTTGATATTGACGGTGTAATTTCAATTCAGTTCAGCGAACTGGTTGATCCTTCCAGCATAAATTCAACAACTGTTGTTCTGAAAAGAAATGCTGATTTACTTACAGCAAAATATTCTTTAACGACAGCTAACGGAAAATCAATATTATCACTAAGAACAGCTCCGCAATTAGTACCTACGAATACTTATAGCCTTACATTATCAAAAGATATTAAAGACCTTTATAATAATACTATGGGTACTGATTATAAATTAAATTTCTTTACTTCCAAGTATAAATACAGCGCTACGTTAATAATTGATAATTTCAATAGCCAGACCGGTTGGACTGCTCCTACTTATAGCGGTTCCACAGTCGGTGTAGATGCTGCAAAAAGCTCATTCACTTGGTCATCGACAAATTTTGTTCCGGGACCTTCTACTGGAAGTGCAGGTTTACTGACATATAAATGGGATTACAGCGTTACAGGTAACTTCCTGAGAGAGTATTTGAGCCCCGGCTCTCAGCAAAATGTAACTTTCGATACTACTTATACATTACAAGTGTATGTTTATGGAGACGGATTAAGTAATAAATTAAGATTTGCACTTGACGAAGGTGACGGAACTTCATGGCCTAATCATGAAGTTTCACAGTGGTATACTGTCGACTGGAACGGTTGGAAATTGATTGAATGGAAACTTAGTGATACTTCCTCAGTCGGTTCATGGATTGGCAACGGAAAATTAGACTACGCTAAATATAGATTAGACTCTTTCCAAATGATTCCGGGAGACAGCAAAGATACTTCTATCGGAAAGATATATTTTGACAATTTAAGAGTAGTTAAAAGACAAGAGGTCGTAAGTGTTGATCAGAATAATTCACAAAATATACCATCAAGTTATGGATTGTCTCAGAATTATCCGAATCCGTTCAATCCAACAACAATAATTTCATTCTCTTTACCAGTATCTCAAAAAGTTACTCTTGAGGTGTTTAATTTGTTAGGACAAAAAATATCTACATTAGTAAACTCTGAATTACAGGCAGGAACTTATAATATTAACTTCAATGCTTCAAATCTACCTTCCGGTCAGTATTTCTAC
>JAUZPC010000501.1 GCA_030706105.1 Bacteroidota bacterium
ATAAGCTTGTATTTAGAAGCTCAACATCCGGTAGTGAATTTACTGCTGCAAAAAAGATGATGGTTATAAGATAAAAACAAATTAATCATTTTTTCCGCCCTCCCTTATTTTGGGAGGGTGCATATATCCATATAAATTACTTCACTTAATTTATTAAGAGCTTTTAGAATTATATGCAGAGAGCCATAGAGGTTTTTTGAGTGGTTTGCTTTTTCGTTCATGATGACGACTATGCAACGCAGTATAGTAACAATTACTGATAACTTAGAAGACCTCCTTAATGCTTTTAGAATTATACGCAGAGTTCCACAGAGAAGACACAGAGAACCACAGAGGTTTTGTAAACCGGCAGTATATTTGTACCTGCGGTTAATTAAAATGTCATCCTGAGTAAATCCATTTATGGATTGACGAAGGATCTCAATTCATAGTCCTGCCGAGATTAGATTCATCATCCAGACTCAGAATGACAAGCTGCATAATGCTGTTGCCCCATACTTATTAAATATTTATTTACTAATTATTTTGTCTTTATTGACAGATATCCGCTGTCATCCATAAACAGTTTTCCTCCCGGCTGATAGCTCTTCAGCAGCCTTTTCATAAGCTTAATTGAAGTGCAGAAGTTATCATAAACAGGTACTCCTCTTCCCTGCTGTACAGTAGGGATAAACTGTCCTTTAACAAAGTTTCCGTTTTTATCCAGTTCGGCCTCAAGAATACCGCCAATTCCGCAATATCCTTTAAGAGAGAAATTTCCGTAGGTTAAAAAATTGCCCAACGAGTATGCAATAAGTTTGCCTTTATAAAGTTCCATTGCCCGTAAAACGTGCGGCCCATGGCCCAGCACCAGATCAGCCCCTGCATCAATAACTGAGTGAGCAAATTTAATGATGCTAAAACTGCTGCCATCGTGATAAGCGGCTATTTCATCAGGCATATTAACGGCACTTACTCCTTCGGTTCCACCATGAAAACTGACAAAGACATAATCATACTTCGATTTTAGATTACGAATTTTTGCAGCCGCGGAATTTATATTCTGCAGTTGGTTTTCAGCAACGCCATTACCAAAGCCGATAACTGCAATTCTTTTATTATTAATTGTAATTTCAGCATATCCCGCCCTGCCGGCAGTTTTTATTCCGTTATCATTCAGATACTTTTGGGTTAATTTATAGACATTAGGTCCATAATCAGCGGAATGATTATTATTCAGGTTCATTACGTTAAAGCCCAATTGCTTAACCGCTGTCAGCAAGTAAACAGGTATTCCAAATTCATAACACCTTGCAGTATCTTTTTCAGTACACTTTGACGGTTTTTCCCATCCGCTAATTAATGTGCCTTCAAAATTACCAAAACAAACATCAGCACCGGACAGATAATTTTTTATTGACCTGACAAATATTTTTCCACTATCGGGAGGTATTATCTTTACCGGAGTTAATGAACCCGGCATTACATCCCCGACTGCTTTTATTTTTATTTGAGCAGTGCATACTGATGTTACCATTAATAATATAATCAGCAGAAAATTGACAGTTAATTTCATGAAGAGCTTAATACTTATTCAAAATTTTATAATATGACAATTTAACAATTCTTCAGGAATTATCCTTTGTCCAAAACAAAACAACTACTATCTACCTTTAGAGGGTAAAACGAGGCAAGATAAGCGTATCATTTACATACACTTACAAATTTATTACATTTGTGTTATAAAATATTTTACTTTTTATTTATTCCTCAGTACTTGATTTCCTGACGACCTGAGTAATAATACTCACAAAAAATTAAATTGGTTAGAAATAGTTATTTCATTTTGGAGATTTTATGAATATTAAATTTTTATTAAAGCTATTTTTTCTTTTGTCGTTTTTTACCAATGCATTTGCCCAAAGCGGCTGGTTTTGGTTAAATCCTCCAATTTCCGGGAATTATTTAACAAGTGTTAAATACCTCGACCAGAATACGGCTATTGTAACTGCAAGCAGTAACCAGATTTTAAAGACTACCAACAACGGAATAACCTGGGCATCAATACAAGCACCAACCAATGTCAGCTTATTTTCATCGTACTTCCTGAATGGAAATACAGGTTTTTTATGCGGATCTTCCGGAATAATATTAAAAACCACAAACGCAGGCAGCTCCTTTTCGGTAATCCAAACAACCTCTACCGGAATATTGAATTGCATAACTTTTATAGATGTAAATACCGGCTGGGTTTGCGGTGAGAATGGTACTATTTTAAGAACAACAGATGCGGGCATAAACTGGGTTCCTCAAAGTTCTAATACAAATGAACGTTTATACAGTATGTCATTTATAAATTCTTCAATAGGATATGCAGCGGGGACCGCAGGGACAATTATTAAAACAACTGAT
>JAUZPC010000502.1 GCA_030706105.1 Bacteroidota bacterium
GTCATATTCCAGGCCTAAATTTATCTCCCTACTTCTTTTGATATTCATATCAAAATCAATGTCTCTATGCAGGATTTTCTCAGGCCTCCATGCCTTTGAGATTTGTAAAAGCTCACCTGACAGCGCAGGCATTACGTTTGACGGCAAGGGTAAACTATAAACCTTTCTGCCCTTAAACATGCTGTTTTTATCAAAAATTAATCTACACATCTTATCCGGCTTTTTATTGTTAAATATATCTTTAGAAAAAAGAATGCTTTCATCATTACATGAAATGGAATAGTGATCAACAAACTCTGTCATTAAATTTTCTTTAACAATTCTGTCTCTGCGTTCAAGCGGAAGAATACTTTCCCTTGTTTTATCAGTATTTGTTGAACTTAACCTAACCCAAATAGATTCGTCAGGTGCAGCAATAAATGACGGCATCACGCCTTCGTTTTCTTTCAAGCAATCAATTATGTTCATATTTTGATCTAAAAAGATGTAATCGGTGTCATATGTACCACTGGTATGATAATGTTTAACAGCAATAATCAACCTTTGCATTTTTTTATCATAAAATACTGATTCAACCCGGATTGTACCATTTGAAATCAATGTATACATATTTTCATTATTACTAATGGAATATAAATTATTAGATTTTTCAAGTTCCCTCATTTGTTTCCCCTCACCCAATTTTGATTAATTTAAGCCATAGACCTTACTTAACAGGAATTGTGAGAAGATAATTAATCTTGAAAACTCATAAAGCCCTCCAAAGTTTATGTATTAAATAACTTTTAACTTCTCAACTATTTTACTAATTTTCTTTACCTGTTCTATTATATTTCTTTCTAACAATCATATTTATAAAATACCCAGCAAGGGCACCTATAGAATTCAATATTAGATCATCTACATCAAAAACACCAACAGATGTTAAGTACTGTATTAGTTCGATTGTCAAGCTAAGAAGTAATGATCCGATTAAAACCAAATAAATGTGATAAGCATGACTTCTTGCCGGAAGAATGATGGGCAAAATAATACCAAACGGCATAAACACTCCCATATTACCGATGATATTGACAACGACAGAAATGCTGTTTATCGGCTTTTCAAAGTTTAAATAATTATGGATAGTTCGAAAAGGAATCAGGTTATATTTATTAACATGGGCCAAATCTCTTCCAGCAATCTTTGAGAAGAAGCCAAAATAACAAATAAACATTAGATAGATCATCATAATAATGTATCCCAATACCCTCGCTTGGCTTCTTACTTTAATACCTTTCATAGCCCCTCCTGACAAATAAATTAATATCATAGTTAAGCGTTACTTCCACTTCTCCAGGTCACTCAACCGGAATGAATAGTTGGACATTTTTGCAGTATAAATCCAGTTGTAAGTCTTGGTAACGAAGCCTTTGCCGTTGCCATAATCTATTCCGATTTGTTCCGTGACATATATCTTTAATTCATCTTTTTTATCAGTGGTCTTGATATCTGCAATATTATAGCTCACCAGCTTTTCTTTGATTTTTCTGCCATATAAGCTTTTGATAAGGCTTTTCTGTGAATTGTACAGATTGCTGTCCTTGACCAACAAGTTTTCAAGCACTGAAAAATGGTTGTTGTTTATTGCATAGATCAATAAATGCTCGTAGTTTTCCATTAAGTCATTGATTTCCCAATCATACTCTGGGGTACTTATCACAAAAACCGGCTGATTGGTTATATGTTTTATCGTTTTAAATGTAAAATTGATCGTGCCTATTTTTGTTATATGGCCTTTTTCATTAAGGTAAACTGTTGCTTCTCCCGTAGGACTCCCTATTTTTTCACTGTATATGCCTCCATCGGCATAACTGTCATCACCGCCGATTATAGTGTATACTTTTCCAGCATAACTTAAAAAGTATATATTGTAAGCAGTTGAATTGTCCGAATTGTAAAAATCATCGAATTTCGCATTATTGTCCTCTGTTGACGCATTAGTGTCATATAACCTCCATATGCCGTCTTTCGATTTGAATACTGCATATTTATTGTCAAATAGAGCAGAACCTCCTCTCACCTGAACAAAGGCCACCCACTTCATAAAAAGCTCACTGTTGCCATCATTGTCTATATCATAAATCATATACCGTTTTTGATCATTTGAATGAAAGTCCCCGTTATCGTTAAGCAGCTCATCTCTGATTGACTTATCCATTGTCATATAAGCCGGGCATGACTTGTCAAATATCATTTCATCATTTTTGGGCTCCTTATAAAAGGGGATGGCATTTGTATATTTCTTTCTGAGGTAATCCATAGTAGCGTTGTGGGGTGAAACGTTTATGCTCTTTGGGATCTCCTCATAGGTTAATGTAACGTCTGCGACA
>JAUZPC010000503.1 GCA_030706105.1 Bacteroidota bacterium
CTAGAAATTCTTCATACTTCGTCATTTCTGCACCTCAGAACCTAATTTGATTTTAAATAAATTTTATTAAAGGTAATTTTTGATTTTCTAATATTTTACAAACTTCTTTTGTAAATATATTGTAGATTACTGCATGAATCTACATATTTACAGGGACAATATTCTGCCCTTTTACTATAGCCTGTCCTTCAGGACTTAATGTAAAGTCAATAAATTCTTTAACTACTCCTTCTGGTTCCCCTTTAACCACAAAAAGGAATGCACTTTGTAATTTATAAGATCCATTTGCCACTGTTTGCATTGAAGGGATTACTCCATCAATTTTTAAAGCTGTAACATCGCTGCTCATATGAGCTAATGAAACAAATCCTATTGCACCAGGGTCCTGTTTAACTACCTGTTTAACGGATTCAGTTGAACTTTGGACCACTGCATCAGGCCGAATTTTTGTTTTATTCATTACTAAATTCTCGAATGATGATCTTGTACCTGATCCTTCTTCTCTTGTTACAACATGGATCGGTGTGTCAGATCCTCCTACTTGTTTCCAGTTGGTAATAGCACCATTGAAAATACCTCTAACCTGATCTGTACTTAATGATGTGACATTGTTGTTAGTATTAACAGCGATAACAATACCTTCTTTTCCTATTTCATATTCATTGAGTCCTTGTTTTTCTTGCGGAGTCAAATCTCTTGAACTGGTACCTATTCCAGTAATACCCTGTGAAACACTGCTTATACCTAAACTAGACCCTCCACCCTGCACGTTTATTTTAACATTAGGATGAGTCTCCTGAAATTTTTCAGCTAATGCTTCAGCTACAGGCTGTACAGAGGTAGAACCTGCAATTTGTATTCTTTCATATTGACTTGATGGGATAATTGTTAGATAAGCGATAATTATAATTATGGCAATTACTATTCCATACTTGTATTTCCGATTCATGTTCATCACCTTGAATTACTCTTCTTCTTTGGAGTATTTAAATATAAAGTGATAAAACAATGAATCAAATTTACATGATAAACTTCTATTTTAAGCCTTTAAATTATAAATAAACAAAAAAATAGTGGTTTTTAAAACCACTTAGCTAGGTCATTGGGACTGCTCCAGCTTCTTTAACTATTTTTTGGCCTTCAGTACTCATAGTAAAGTCTATGAAGTCTTTAACGACACCAGTAGGTTCGCCTTTAGTCAAGAAAATAAACGGTCTTACTATTTTATAAGTACCATCACTAACTGTTTTTTCTGAAGGAGCTATTCCATTGATTGTAACTGCTTTAACGTCACCATTAAGGCTTGCTAATGATATGTATCCAATAGCATTTGGGTCTCCTTTAACTGCCTGTAAAATAGCTTCTGTTGAACTTTGAACTATTGCAGTTTTTAAGATAGAAGTTCCGTTTTTACCACCCATTACAAGGTTCTGGAATCCATCTCTGGTACCTGAACCATCTTCTCTGGTTATAACGCTGACTGATCCTGCTGAACCGCCCATTTTACTCCAGTCTGTGACATTTCCACTGAATAGATCTTTTGTCTGGTTAATTGTAAGTGCACTAATTTTATTAGCGTTGTTTACTATGACAACTATTCCATCTTTTGCAATTTGAGTTTGTACTAAACCTTGCGCATCACTATCTTTAGGCTTTGAGGATGCTGTACCTATTTGCGCTGTTCCTTGTTGAGCGCTTGTGATACCTACAGATGTACCTCCACCTTGAACATTTATTTTAACATCAGGATGTTCCTGCATGTAAGCTTGAGCTAGCTTCTCTGCCACTGGTTGAACAGAAGTCGAACCAGCAATTTGTATTGTTTGTTGATTTGAGCTTCCTGCAAGTGCAAAGTAAGCACCAATTATTACTACTATGGCTATTATTATTCCAATCAAATATTTTGAATTCATTTGATTCACCTCATCCTATAATAAACAGCCCACCATATTTAAAGGTTCCTATTTGTGTATAAGTTATCACATTATAGGAACTAAGCTATTCTAGAGAGTTACCGAATATCACTTGAAATATCACTAAATGTGGCCAATACAGCACTAAAAGCGTTAAATTTAAATAAATTCATGTTGTATAGATATTCAATATGATAACTGAAGATGTCTTAAAGGATATATTCAAGCCGAGGACTCTTAAGTGGAGAACTTCTATAACAAAAGTTGAACCCAATAAATTAACCACAAGGGGTTATTTACAGGAAGATCTTATAGGAAATATATCTTTTTCCGAAATGATACACTTGCTCATAAAAGGAAAACTGCCCTCCAAAAACGAGGCCAAAATGTTAGGGGCAGTCATGGTATCATTTTGCGACCACGGTGTCACTCCTCCAAGTACACAGGCTGCAAGGATC
>JAUZPC010000504.1 GCA_030706105.1 Bacteroidota bacterium
GCGGAACCATGGGGAATCAAATCTGCTTAAATGTTCATACAAATCCCGGAGATGAAGTTATTTGTGAAAGGGATGCCCACATTTTTAATTATGAAAGCGGTTCCCCCGCTGCGCTTAGCGGCATACAGATTTACCCGGTTGACGGCAAATATGGAGTGTTTACCCCCGAGCAGGTCGAACCTATAATACGTCCCGAGAGCGCATATTATATGCCTCATACGCGGGTGCTTGAAGTTGAAAATACTCACAACAGAGCCGGCGGTGCTGTTCACCCTATTGAAAACATAATAGAGTTGAAAAAGCTTGCAAAGAAGTATAATCTTGCTTATCACCTTGACGGTGCAAGACTTTGGAACGCCTCTGTTAAAACAGGCATCTCCCCTAAGGAATATGCTAGTCATTTTGATTCTGTTTCCTGCTGCCTTTCTAAAGGATTGGGAGCGCCGGTTGGTTCTCTTATTGCAGGGACAAAGGAGTTCATAGGTAAAGCTTTCCGGGTAAGGAAAGCATGGGGCGGCGGAATGAGACAGGCCGGGATTCTTGCAGCAGCAGGACTTTATGCCTTACAGAATAACATTGAACGGCTTGAAGAAGACCACAAGAAAGCTAAACTGCTTGCAGATGCAATAAACGATAATCCTAATTTGGAAATTGACATAGATTCCGTACATACAAATATTCTTATTTTCAAACCGCTGAAATTATCAGTTGACAGAGCAATTGCCGCCTGTAAAGAGAAGGGTTTATTGCTTTCGGTAGGTAAAATAGATTCTTTAAGAGCGTGCACTCATCTGGATGTCAGCTTTGCCCAAATTGAAGAGTCAATTAAAATATTCAAACAAGTATTTAACTAATTAAAATATGCGTCAAATAGTCTTTGATATAGAAACCTGTTCCCTGCCCTTGGAATCATTATCAGATAGTCAAAAGGAGTATCTGTTTAGATATGCGGAGAAAGAAAAGGATCCTGCTGTTAAAGAAGAAAAGTATGATGAAGCAGTCAGATATTTATCTTTATACCCATATACTTCTAAGGTAATTGCGATAAGTATTTATGACCTGAGTAAAAACAGGTATCTTACTTACTTTGAAAGCGAGTCCCCCATAGAATGGAACTCTGAAGATAATGCAGCCTATTATAAAGGCTTGCCTGAGCCGGATATTCTCTCTTCCTTTTGGAAAATAATTTCACAGGTCGATCAGGTTATAACCTTTAACGGAAAATATTTTGACGTACCTTTTTTATTGTTACGGTCCGCAGTACTAAGAGTAAAACCTTCTAAACTATTATCCACAAGCAAGTATGACAACAAGACCCACATCGATTTATTAGACCAGTTGACCTTCTCCGGTTTAACAAAAAAATTTAATTTGGACTTTTACTGCCAGTCATTCGGCATACAGTCCTCAAAAAATAACGAAGTAAACGGAATGGAAGTTAAAACCCTTTATGAAGCCGGTAAGATTAAAGAGATTGCTCAATACTGCAAAGAAGATGTAAGAACAACTTTTGAACTTTATCAAATCTGGAATGAATTTCTAAACATCAAATAATTACTGAAAATAGTGAAAAACAAAGTTACAATTCTTGCAATATTAATTATATCCTGTACTGTTTTAGCAAAAGAGAAGCCGAAGCTTATGTGGTTCGATGCCGAAGCTAACTGGCAGAGGTTCTGCCATAAAGATTCAATTACTTATTATTTAGATAAAGTAAAGAAACTTGGTTTTACAGATGTTGTTATTGACATAAAACCAATAACAGGAGAAGTTCTGTATAACAGCAATATTGCTCCCCAAATGAAAGAATGGAACAAAGTTGAACGTGATCCTAAGTTTAATTATCTGCAATATTTTATAGATGAAGGACATAAAAGGAAGCTAAAAGTTCGCGCTTCTGCCAATACTTTTGTAGCCGGCCATAATTTTTTTGATAGAGGTGTTATTTATACAGACAAAGATAAATCATATTGGCAGTCAATAAATTATACAGACTCAGGCCTGGTTAAGATAAGTCTGCTTAAGCACAAGTACTCAACTATGCTTAACCCTGCGTTAAAAGAAGTTCAGGATTATGAAATATCTATTTTTAAAGAAATTGCAAAACTGTACCCAAAACTTGATGGAATTATATTAGACAGAGTTCGTTACGATTGTATTGAAGCTGATTTCAGCAATGCATCTAAAGAACTATTTGAGAAATATACCGGCAAAAAAGTTAGCAAATTTCCGGAGGATATATTTTCCTGGGCAAAAGATTCTGCCGGGACAAAAATAAAAGTTGAAGGTCCCCTATACAAGCAATGGCTTGAATGGAGAGTTTCCGTTATTTATAACTTCATAAAAAGGGCCAAAGATGAGGTAAAGAAGA
>JAUZPC010000505.1 GCA_030706105.1 Bacteroidota bacterium
CTGAACAAAACCAACTGATACAAAAGCACCGCCATTACTGCGTTCAATTGCAAAACCGCTATTATTTTTCTCTGTAGCAGTTGCCCAGTTTAAGATAACAGAATTTTTAACAACATTAGCTGTAAATGTAGTGAATTCTACCGGTAAAGAACCTAAAGGTAATACATCTGCAAAGAACCTAGCGTATAACTGGTATCCGGTATTTTTAATAGTAGCTGTTGAATACTGGCTGCCGACACCTAGCAAATCTACTGGCCAGCTTGGCTCAGGATGTGAGTAGAAATCAGTAGTTTTATACATATAGAAATCAAGAGTATCGGTTCCCTGATACAATTTCAAAGTAGTATTAACACCGGTAGCTGTTGGCCAGGTACCACTTGCTTTATAAAGTCCGCTAAAACCAATTAAAGTACCTTCATACTGTTCCGGATTTAACTTATATTGAGCAAGAGTAAGGACCTGAGGAGTTGGCAATGCATTGCTATCACTTATAACAGTATAGCTTGTAGAGTCAAAAGTACCAAGTTCAGTTAAACCATTATACTGTGTAAGCTTTCCAGTTACTTTAATTTTATCTCCAATATTTAGGACAGGGCTTGTGATAGCAGATTTGAAGATATTGATACCGTTAGAACCATCCCAAATATAGAAGTTATGTCCTGTAGTGGTATAATAGTTAGGAGTGAAAATAACACCCTGTACGGTAATAGTATCATTTAATCTGTTGGCAACATAATTTGTTTGTTCTCTTGCCTGAGCAATGGTTAACATATTTGTTTTAAAACAACCGACACCATTATTAGTTATCAAAGAATAAACATAGAAGTATCCTTTGCCGCTGTCAATTACTGCTAAGTCGCCGGTAGCATTTGCATTTGTATTATAAGGTAAGCTTAGAGTAGGATTAGCCCATAATGTTGGCCATTTCTCTGAATTAGTTACATCCCACATTTGAGCTGTACCGCCTAAAGCTGCTTCATTCTTACCAACGATAGTCACATATTTTCTTCCTGTTGTAGGAGCCAAATATGCAACATTAGTCCACCCGGTTGAGACAAGTCCACCATTGATAGTGTCAATGATAGTTCCGGTTGAATTGATATGGAAAACACTTGTTCCTGCACCATTTATCCAAAGATCTGAATTTCTGCCGGAAGTGACTAAAGAGATACCACCCGCAGCTGCACCAACAGGTACCGGAATAGAATCAGTCTTTGCAAAAGTAAGACCACCATCGGTAGTGCTAAAAACATAAATTCTTGGTGAACCGGAGCCGCCACCATATAAGAATGTATTGTTACCTGTTCCGGTAATCTGGAATGCATCACCGGTTCTTTGAGATACAACACCTGTGAAAGCAACAGTAGCTGTGGCTGCTTCATTTTCATATCTGTAAATAGTTAACGCACCATTAGCTAAAGCTAAATTCATTAAATAAATTTTTCCATCAGCTGTAACGCGAGGTTTGTTAAAAAGATAAGTACCGCCAGTTAAACCGGCAACACTCATTGTTCCAACTGAATCACCAGTTGTAGCATTTAAAAGTACTAAATTATTGCCGCCTGATCTTGAAGCAACAATTATGTGATTAGTAACAGGATTATAAGCTAATCCTCTAACATTATTATCAGTAGTTCCGAACCAGCTAACTGATCCGGCTTTCTTTTCCCATTTCTTTACTTGCTGAGCAAAGCTATTGGAAACGAAAAAAGCAACCAAAAGAACAGAAAGTACCAAAGTAAATTTTCTCATGATATCTCCTTTAAATAATTATCTTATTTTACCAATTTAAACTAAGGTAATTTTCTGATTCTATCAACTAAAATTTAAATAAATAATTGTAAAATTTGGTTAAATAATTATTAATTTGAGTTTATTCACATTTGTGAATCTCTTAAAAAAGAAGGACTTAACAGGGGGATAAAAAGACAGGAAAAGAAAACCGGAAAGAACCGCTACTTATCGAGATAAACAACTATTCTTTCCGGCTATGTAAATGATATCAAAACAATTAAATTAAAGGATGATTTTGATGGAAAATTTTTAATCTTTCCTCTAGCAAAGGGAACTGTTCTTCCTGGATAAGAGAAGTACAGGCCCTTATACCTTCCAGCCTGCTGCTGCCGGTAATAGAAAGAGAAATTGCACTAATTCCATAATACATAAACTCTTCTACAAGTTCGTCACCTGATAAGCCAGGATATGCAACGGTAAAATAGAATCCATCGCTTACCGGAACGTCTTCGTCTTTATCATAAACAATGTTAAATCCATTCTCAGTAAAAAGTTTTTTCATTACTTTAGCTTTTTTACCATAAACTTTAACCTGTTCAACAAAATTCAG
>JAUZPC010000506.1 GCA_030706105.1 Bacteroidota bacterium
TATCGTACTGAAAACTCAGGCTCTTATTGTATATCCTCTTTTGATATAGATAAGGATAATATATGGCTTAATTCATTTGACACCCCTGAAAGCTTTTGTTTTAAGGATAATCAATATCTATCAAAAATTTCTACACCCGGTGTTATTAAAGATTTTGTAAAAAGTAATATTACTCTTGAAAAATCATCATCCATAAATACTTCTTATAAATTCAATAATACAAGATTAAAAAAGATATTTATAAATTCTGCAGATAATATTTTTATTGATAATGACGGAGAGATGTCTAATCAGTCAGGCAGCATGGTTAATGTCAAAGTCAATAATAAAAATGATTGCGAAATAGACTATGCAATATCTGGATTTGAAAAAACTTTTCATTTGTCATTCCCTTCAAATCTGGCATATTCAGATCTGATTGGTATGGACAGTAAAGGCAATTCTTTCATTTTAATTGAAACTTTTGTCAGTGAAGTTCCTCTTGAAGTCAACCGTGAAGTTTATACACTTTCACCTGAAGGTAAAGTATTATCTATTCTGAGTATTCCCGCAATTAAATATTTTTATACAATTCGTGATTTTCAAATAGATCAGGATGGCAATCTTTATCATTTAATGACAGGTAAAGACGGAATTACCATTTTTAAGTGGAGTGGTTTAACTCAATTTTCTTCTTCAAAAATTTATTACCCTGAAGAGTATAATTACAAATATCATTATAATAATTTAAAACCTGTTGCCGAACCTTTAGCAGCTATTGTTAAAAACATCAACGGAACGGTATCCAGAACCAATGCTTTAAAAATCGGTGATTCTTATGTTCTTAATAAATATACCTGCACCGCAGGAAATTTAGCTCCTTCGGATATAACAGACCTTGACGGCGATCAGGTTAGGACACCATCATGGCTTATAGTCGGTAAAAATTCAAAAACCCCTTATAAATGGGGAGGATTTAATACACTTGCTCAATACATTTCAGGTTTACAGTCAGGGGCATACGCAGGCGACATAAATACTGCAGGTGTTTCATCTTATGCTGTTGGTGTTGATTGCTCTGGTTTTGTTAGCAGATGCTGGCAGTTATCTTCACACTATTCTACTAGTTCAATGCCTACAATTACAACACTCTATTCAAGCTGGGATCAGATGAAACCGGCTGATGCTGTTCTTAAAACAGGTCACGTAAGAATGTATGTTGATAAAGCTTCAAACGGTGCTATTAGAGTAGTTGAATCTTCAGCACGCGATTGGGGTGTATCATATTGGACTTATACACTTGCAGATTTGACTTCTTATTCACCAAGGTATTATAATCAAATGCAAAGTGATTATTCAGTTCAGCAACCTGGTCTTTTAAGTGTTACAGCTGCCGAAGGTGATTCAGTCCATGTAACTTGGAGCTGCGATACTACTAATGTTAAAGGATACAGGCTATATAAAACAACTGACGGCATAATCTGGAATATAATAATGAATGAGAATGTACTGAAGACATGCTCGGCTACATTTAAAATGACTGCTAGTGCTGAATACTACAGAGTCTCAAGTGTGCTTAATGATTCAACTTCATTTACTGAAAGCAACTGGTCTAACGCACTTGGAATTTCAAAACATCCAAATTCAAGAAATATCCTTATAGTTGATGGATTCAACAGAGAAACCGGGGACTGGAGAGGACATGGAGAATCTTTCACTGTAAATTATGGTAAATTCCTTAACAATCTTAATCTAAGTTTTCAGACAGTTAAAAATGCTAAAGTAATAGATTCTTCGGTTGTGTTGAATAATTTTGATGCGATATACTGGATGTTAGGAGACGAAAGCACTGCAGATGAAACATTCAGTTCATCCGAGCAAAAAATAATTATGAATTATCTTGATAAAGGTGGTTGCTTATTTGTTTCAGGAAGTGAAATTGGATGGGATTTAGGTTATATGGGGGGTACATCAGATAAAGCATTCTATAATAATTATTTAAAAGCTTCTTTTGTTACAGATTATAGCAGTTCAAGTTCTGTAGTTGGAGTATCTAATACCTCCCTTGCAGGAACAAATTTTAATTTCGGACAGACATACATCGTCGGTTATCCTGATGTAATTGGAATTAATGGCGGCAGCACTTTATGTATGCAGTATTCAAATGGCAAGGGTGCAGGTGTTCAATATACAGGCAGTTTTGGTGATTCTTCTAAGACAGGTAAAGTTATTTATCTTGGCTTTCCTTTGGAAACAACCGCTGATGATTCTTCATTCTATAGGGTAATTTTAAAATCCTGTGCTTACTTTTTCCCTGAAATTAATGATGTACAAAGCGAAACAACTTCACCATTGGATTTTGA
>JAUZPC010000507.1 GCA_030706105.1 Bacteroidota bacterium
TCTGCATGGCAATAAAGCGACTGCAATTTTAACTCCTAAAAATGGTTTATCGGAGCTGCTTATAAATCCTGCGGAAATCTATTTAAGAAAGTATGACTCTGAAATTAAAGTGTCTGAATCTGTTAAAGGGCTGGTTGTTTCCAATAATAAAATAGTTGAAGTATTAACAGATAAAAGCAACTACAAAGATTTTGACGCAGTTATTTCGGCTGTTCCATATGAAGCAATAAATAAAATAGTTAAGCTTGGCTCCAGGAATTTTTTACCGGAATATTCTTCCATTGTATCCATTCAGGTTAAGCTGCAAAATAATCCACTTAATGATGATTATTATGCGCTGGTCAATTCTCCCATTCATTGGGTGTTTAACAATAAAACACATTTATCGCTTGTAATTAGCGGAGCCGACGGGTTTAGCAATTTGCCCAAAGAACAAATCTCGGCAATTGCTAAAGAGGAGCTTGCCAAATATTTTAGTATATCTGAAGACAACATTAGCGGTACTACTGTAATTAAGGAAAAAAGAGCTACTTATGTTCCAAAGGCAGATTTTATTTCAAACCGTCCAGGGAGTTTTTCGCATATTGATAACCTGATTCTGGCGGGGGACTGGATAGATACCAGGCTTCCTTGTACAATTGAAAGTGCTGTTAAAAGCGGTTATCTGGCTGCTGGCATTGTTAAAAGAGTTTTCTGAGAATAACTAAAATTACTTAAACCTGAAATAATCAAGAAAAGTTTTATGTTTTTTTATTATTTTAATTATATGATTAAAAAATATTATTCAATACTGTTTGCCTTTGTGCTTTTTGCCCTTCCTGTTAAAGGAATTTACGGGCAAAATAATGAGTACATCCCTTCAATAGAAAAATCCCGGGCTGAAAAAGATGTATATATGCGGGACTCTGCTTCATCTCCTTTCAATTTTAAAGGAAAAGTTCAGTTTGAGCCGTTAAAATACTTTCCGGTTGATACTAATTTTGTTTTTAAAAGTAAGTTAATCCCTTTTCAGCATAAAGATACTGTTCAAATATATGGAACAAAAGGAGAAGGCAGAAAAGTACTTAAATATGGCTATGTAACAATCGAAATTAATAAAAAGCTGTATCGGATAAATGTTTATAAAGGTACTTCTAAGCAGGGTGAAGAATATTATTCTATATGGTTTACTGATAAAACTACCGGCCATGAATCCTATTATGTAGGCCGTTATATTGATTTTGAACTGAATACTGACAAGGATTTTATTTATACAATAGATTTTAATTTAGCTTATAATCCATATTGCGCATATAGCTACGCATATTCCTGTGCAATTCCTCCTAAAGAAGAGTACATTCCGGTAAGTATTACCGCGGGGGAAAAAATATTCCATAATGCGGAGACAGAATAGTGATTGTAGTTCTTGAAAAAGCTGTAAATGACAGGCAAATTGAAAATATAATTAAACATCTTGAAGATTACGGATTATCTGTTCACAAATCTTCAGGCGCTGAACAAATTGTTTTTGCTGCAATTGGCGCACAACCTGAGTTTGATATCAGGAAAATAAAAATGCTGGATGGCGTTTCTGAAGTTTATAGAATTACAGAACCATATAAACTTGCCGGCAGAACATTCCAGAAAGAAGATACTTTAATAAATATTAACGGCAGGATAATCGGTTCAAATAATATTGTTGTTATGGCCGGTCCTTGTGCTGTTGAAAATGAAGAACAGATATTTTCCATTGCGGAGCTTATTTCAAAATCAGGAGCTAAATTTTTACGCGGAGGAGCTTTCAAACCACGAAGTTCTCCATATTCGTTTCAGGGGCTTGGCAAAGAAGGCCTTCAACTGCTAAGAAAAGCTGCCGATAAGTATAATTTATTAGTAGTTACCGAAATATTGGACGGAAGCCAGATAAATCTGATTGAAGAATATGCAGATATTCTGCAGATTGGTACGCGTAATATGCAGAATTATTCTCTTCTAAGTACGGTAGGCAAATCTACAAAGCCTGTTATGCTTAAAAGAGGACTCTCTGCTACAATTGAAGAATGGTTAATGGCTGCTGAATATATACTGTTTAACGGAAATAAAAATGTATTACTTTGTGAAAGAGGGATAAGAACCTTTGAAACATATACAAGATTTACATTTGATTTAGCTGCAATTCCTGTTGTAGGGAGTACAGTGCTTGTTACTTATTGGCGCTCTCGTATGGAAGATGACACTTATAGTATTAAGACTATAACATCTGGTGGTGTGGGTGTAGGGACATATCAAATAGAATCTTTGGAAGATGGAAGACTTGGAATAGCAATTCCTGGAACTGAAACAGTAA
>JAUZPC010000508.1 GCA_030706105.1 Bacteroidota bacterium
AATTGTTCATTATGCAAATCGGCAGGGGAGGCAAATACATAAGGCATTATATTGTTGAGCAGATTTTTATCAATTCCATCAATATTATAAAGCTCAATTTTGGAAGCAATCCTGCCTTTGTCTTTTTTATAATTAGTAATTAAAAAAGCGGCGTTGTAATCCATAAAAGGTATTTGCGTAAGATCATTTATTGTGCAGTTGTTTAGATCAATGGGGCTTTTGTAAAGGCCGGCGAGGTTGTCATAAAAAGGACTTAAGTCTTCATTTGTCTCAAGATCATAAAAATAATAACCGGCTAAAGAGTCTGGTATCGACTGCGCTGCTGCTTTGCCATAGACAATAAAAAAAAACGGCAGAAGCAGTAAAGCTTTATTCATCAGGAGAAGACAAATTTATTAACAATCCTGCCTGATGTGTCATTCCCAGGTAAGCATGTGTAAAGAAGGAATAATCCAGTTGAACCCCTTTATAGCATATCCCTATTCCTGCTGAGTATTTTGAAGGGTTATTGGCAAATCCTGTACGTAAAATTACATAATCAATTAATTTAAGCTCTGCTCCGGCTTTAAGAGAAGGACTATAAGAAAGGTCTTTCTCAACTCCCGCGCACAAGCTTAGCTCCGCCAGCACATTGTAGCAGAGGGCAGTATTTATAATAACGGGTATCTGGTTCTTCTGGTCAGAAAAAGTGGCATTATTCAAATTGGAAATTGCAAAAGCCCATCTAAAGTCTTTTGTGATAAACAGGAGTGAGCCGAAATTAAAATACAGGGCACGGCTGTCCCCATAATTTTTTATGCTCAGCATGTGAAAATTGATTGCAGCACCTAAATAAAGAAAATCCCTGAATTTATAACTGACAGAGGCCGTCAGTTTATTCTCTTTGTAGAGATCATAACCGTAAGTCATAGCTCCAAAGTTGAGGGAGCCCCAGTAAAAAGGCTCATTATAAGCAATAAAGCCGTTTGCCAGCTCTTTTAGTCCAAAAGGGGCGGGGGAGTAGTAAATGCCTGCCTGCCTGACGTTTAATTGTGCTGTTCCTGCGGGATTTGTATAAATTGCAAATACATCATTGCATAGTGCTGCATCAGAGTTGCTAAGGGCAATCTGCCTCGCTCCGGGGGTTATTTGCGGCAGGGCATCCCCGGCGGGTATTGAAACTAATACGATAATAAGTAGTAAAATATACAAAAGTAGAATTATTTAGATAGTCTATTTTATTTATTTGTATCAATCTAAGTAAATTTATATATTAAATCAAATAGAATTTAAAATTTGGTAAAATAATGAAATATATACTGCTCTTAGTTTTCGCATTTACTTCACTGGTTTACTCACAGGAGCTTAACTGCAAAGTGACCGTTAATTTTGAAGGTCTGCCTGTAGCCAGCAGGGAAATCCTTAAAGATTTCTCACAGATTATTGAAGACTACATGAACAAAACAAAGTTTTTATCCACACCTTGGGATGGTCCCAAAATTGAGTGTAACCTTAATATCTATTTCCTTTCGGTTTCCGATGAAACAAAATTTACGGCACAGGTTTTTGTAGGCAGCCGGCGCCCTATTTACAAATCGACACAGAACTCACAGATGGTTTCAATAATGGATAATACGTGGGGATTTGCTTATCTAAAGGGGCAGGCGCTATATGCAAACCAAAGTACGTTTGACCCCATTACAAGTTTTCTGGATTTTTATGCCTTTCTGATAATTGGTTTTGATGCGGATTCATTTAATAAACTGGGCGGCACACCATATTTTACAAAAGCTGCGGATATATGCAATCTTGGCGGATCAAGCACTTTCAGCAACGGATGGCTAAAAACAAACAGCAGCTATAATAAAAGAGTTCTGCTGGATGATATACTCAATGAAAAATACAGGCCATTCAGAGAAGCATATTTTAATTATCACTATAACGGAATTGATTTATTTGAAACAAATCCGGCAGCAGCACAAATTGCAATGTCAACCGTTATAAGTGCGCTGGAAGCCATAAGGGTTAAAACAGATTTGAACAGTGTTTTTGTAAGGACATTTTTTGACGCAAAGAATACTGAAATAATTGACAGAATGAAAACATATTCTGACAAAGAATTCTTTAATATGCTTAAGAGAGTAGATCCTGGCCATATAAGCAAGTATGATGAAGTGATTAAAAAATAAATAAGAATTTAGTGGAATTTTATAAAAAGCGTCCGAATCCGGACGCTTTTTTTATGCCCCTCTATTCTAACACTCTTTTGCATATAATAATGAGATACGAACAAGTTTTGGCGTTAGTATATTTAGCAATTGCTCTGGCTGCTTTGAGCGGATGACA
>JAUZPC010000509.1 GCA_030706105.1 Bacteroidota bacterium
ATATAAGCTTGGAGCCATTGAAACGATTACATTTTTATTAACAGACTTTACTTCATCATGAATCTTTTTCATAAAACCATTAAGAATATCTGCACGCCATTGAATCCAGGCAGAGTCCCTCATATCAGCCGGAGGGTTGGCGCCATTATGCTGCTGTTTATATAGGGAGACAGTATAATCATCATATCCCGCTTCAACCGGCATGGCAGGCAGCCTGTCATCCCCCTGAATACCATCGACATCATAATTTTTAACAACTTCCATTATTAGCGAAAGCATAAAGTCCTGAACTTCAGGATTAAAACCATTTATCCAATCGAAACCATTTTTTACTACAAGTTCACCTTTGGAATTTTTAGAACTCCAGTTTGGTTTAAGTTTAACAAGCAGACCTCCCTCCAAAGAGTAAGAAGAAGAAAAGCCGAACTCAAACCAGGCAATAACTTTAATATTATTTTTATGAGCTTCTTCAATCAATTCTTTTAAAGGATCACGGCCTGCAAATTCAGGATAAATACTCATACCGGTAAAATCTTTCATCACTTTACTGCGGTAAAGAGTAAATCCCTTATTCCAGGTTACTGCAAATATTGTATTAAGCCCCAAACTTTTATACGTTTTAACAGCTTCAATAATATTCTCTTTTGAGTTTAAGACCCTGCTGTCAACATTGGTAAGCCAAGCGCCCCTGACAGGAATATTTTGTGAGTATATAACAGATACTGATAAAAATAAAAAGAATAATAATTTTTTCATAAAAGACGTTTAGAAATGTTTAACATTATATTCCCAAAGATATAAAAACCGGCAACAATTATTGACATAATTCTGCATTATTAGCTAATAATTTTGCGTCCGCAAAACAATCAGCCAACTTTAACAAGCACAATTGTCATATCATCATTCTGGGGAGCAGATTGTTTAAATTCATTAACTTTTTCCCATACTTCCGTAACAATCTCTTTAGATGATAATTTAGATTTATTTTTTAAAGCCGAGATTAAATTTTCTTCACCAAACAAATCGCCTTTTTTATTCATAGCTTCAGTAATACCATCAGAATAAAAGACGAAGAATTCGCCGGGGTTAAGGTCTATAACATCCTCAACTAAAGAAGAATCGAATACTTTCCCTGCCTCCAGTCCCAGCCCAATTCCGCTGGACCTGTATTCAGCAACAGAGCCGTTTTTAGCAGCCAAAGTCGGCATATGCCCTGCCCGGCAGAACCAGACTTTTTTCTTTTCAGTATCAAAGAGAGCCAGAGTTAAAGTTATGAACCAACTGCGCTCTAAAGAGCCGTATATTTGTTTGTTTACTTCCATTAAAATTTCTTTTGGAGTTTTATCCTGCGAACAGGAAAGCTGCATTATAGTCTGAAGTTTAGTCATATATAATGAAGCTGATAAGCCCTTGCCAGAAACATCGCCGACCAGAACAAATATTTTACTTGGAGAAACTTTTATAAAATCAAAATAGTCTCCGCCAACCTGCATGGCAGGAATCATCTGCCCATAAATATCAAGCTGAGGAATGTCAGGTATGTTTTTGGGGAGCAGCCCTTCCTGAATTTTTCTTGCTAAATCCAGATCCCTTTCAATTCTTTCCTTTTCGGCTTCAGTTTTATATAGCCTTGCATTTTCAATGGAAATTGCAGCCTGATTTGCGGCGGCTATCAGGAGCTCTAAATCTTTACCTGCAAATTGTGCACCGGAATATTTTAAGCCAAATAATAACAACCCGATAACCTTGGACTTAATTATCATTGGAATTATAGTATAAATATTCTCGTCAATTATTTCAGTAGCATTTGAAGGAATAACTTTATAGAAATGATCTCTCTCAAGAACAACAGACATCATTCCCTGTATTCTATCCTGCAGGTAATTTTCTAAGTTTTTACCATCAATTATCAAATTTGTATTTTTAATGCCCGTACCGCGGATATACTTAAAATCGCTGTTGTTTTTATCTTTAAGCAGAATACCGAAATTATTTATTTTTAGATTCCCGATAAAAGTGGTCTTCATACTGTCTAAGATGTTATTTAGTCCGACAACAGTTGCCACTTCATTGCTAAACGTTAAAAGAACTTTTTGGGCGGCAAACTGTTCTGGATAGAATTTAGCCGTTAAAAAGTCCTGAAATTTATCTTTTGTTGATTGAAAAACAATTGCAAAAGCAATAAATACAACCCCTGCAACTACTCCTTTATACTGCGTTCCGACAGCCGAACTGATAAAAGTACCGAGCAAATAAATAACCAAGAAATATACGGCTGCAATTGCAACTGTGGCCAGACCATAAATA
>JAUZPC010000051.1 GCA_030706105.1 Bacteroidota bacterium
CCACCAGTTGAAGCGCCAACAACTATTATTTTATTGGTATCAATATCAGTATGGTAATTTGTCTTTTGGAGTATTACATCCGCTGAATATTTGGGGTCAACTGAGTACTTAGGAGTGTAATTTCTAGGTCTGGCCAATGAAGCGGCCTTAATCGTGTCTAATATAAGTATCTTTGATTCTTCAAAAAATTGTTTAGTACCTAATTTCGGCTTTTCAATAATTTCAACGGCCCCATATTCTATGGCTTTCAGGGCAGCTTCAGAATTATTTGAAGTAAGAGTTGAGCACATAACTACCGGTATTGGATGCTGACTCATTATTTTTTTCAGAAAGGTCAGCCCGTCCATTTTGGGCATTTCAATATCCAATGTAATTACATCAGGAAGTTCACTTTGAATATATTTGGCAGCAATATACGGGTCACCCGCAGCGCCGACAAGTTGCATTTCATCAGAGGACTCAATTATTTCCTGCAAAGACTGCCTCACTAAGGCAGAATCGTCAACGACAAGAACTTTTATTTTTTTCATACTCTTTGCTTTAGTTGATAGATAGTTGATGATATCCTTGTAAAAGGGGTATTTAATCCGGTTATGGTTTCAGAGTGCCCTAAAAATAAATAACCATCCGGTAATAAATTCGATGCAAATCTATTAAGAACTTCTTCCTGAGTTTTTTTGTCAAAATAAATAATTACATTTCTACAAAAAATAACGTTAAATTTTTTAGGGACATTATATACTTTATCCATCAAATTCAATCTAAAAAAATTAATTCTATCTCTCAGTTCAGGGACTACACGTACTAAACGGCTGCCAGGCGCTTTACTCTTAAGAAAATATTTTTTCTTAAATGAAATATCAACATCAACTAGGCTGTCTTCAGGATAAACGCCCTTAACCGCACAGTGGAGAACATCGCTGCTAATATCTGAGGCAAACACCTCATAATTAAAGCTGCTATATTGTCTCTTAAATTCTTCCATTACAATAGCCAAAGTATATGGCTCTTCACCGCTAGAGCAACCGGCACTCCAAGTAGAAAAACTTGACCTATACCTGCTTCCGCCGTCAGCATAAAGCTGAGGGAGGAGATTATCTTTAAGGTAATTGAAGTGTGCCGGCTCTCTAAAGAAGTCGGTTTTGTTCGTTGTTACAACATTTATAAAAAAAATCAGCTCATTTTCAATTCCGCCAGGCGATATCAAATAATTATAATATTCCTCATACTCAAGCATATTTAGCGCTTTAATTCTTCGTCTTAAACGTCCTTCCAGTAATATTTTTTTATCAGGAGGATAGTTAATTCCGCATTCCTTATAAATAAAGCTGCTAAACTTACTAAAGTATGCATTACTTAGCTCATAACAATATATATCTTTATCATTGATCACGCTTATTCCGTTAATGCAGTCTCTGTATTTTCAAGCATAATTAACTCATCAGTTGAAAAGACTTTATCAATATCTAATATCATAATAAAATTGTCATCACGCCTGCCCATACCTTTTAAGAAACCTGTTTTAAACTTTGTTCCTAAATGGGGCGGGGGCTGGATTGACTCCGGCCCGAGCTCAAAAACTTCCTGAACACTGTCTGCCAATGCGCCTAAAATAAGTGTTTCAGAATCCATTGTAATTTCCATTACGATAATACATGTATTGATTGTATTTTCAGTTTTCGACATTCCGAATTTTAATCTTAAATCTACTACCGGTACAACACTGCCTCTAAGATTTATTACACCGCGCATAAAAGCAGGAGTCCGTGGAATCTTGGTTATATTTGTATAATCAAGAACTTCCCTTACTTTAACTACCTCTACCGAAAACAGCTCATCATCTAATGTGAAAGTTAAATAAGGTCTGGCATCTGAATAATTTTCTTCTTGCATAAAATATCCTTTTCTTAAAGTTAGGGGCGGTTAAGCCCCTTCATTTTTTAGAATCTTTCAAATTCGTTATCTAAATCATAATCCTTTGAGCCTAAATCAAGAGCAAATCCTTTTTTACCGGATCCGTTCCCGTTTGAATTATTTGATTTTGAACTATTTGCTACAGGAGTATTTTTTGATCTATTTACTCTTTTTGATTGACCTTCATTTGTTTTAAAGAAGCTTACTGCATCTAATAACTGTTCAGCTTGTGAAGTTAAGCTTGAAGCTGTACTTGACAGTTCTTCCGATGCAGATGCATTCTGCTGAATAACCTGATCCAACTGCTGAATTGCTTTGTTAATCTGTTCTGCACCTGCATTTTGTTCATTGCTTGCTGCAGTTATTTCCTGTACCAGTTCAGAAGTCTTAGTAATATCAGGTACAAGTTTAGCTAACATTTCACCCGCGTTTTCAGCAACTTCAACACTTGAAGCAGAAAGTTTATTGATTTCGGCAGCCGCTGTTTGACTTCTTTCAGCAAGTTTCCTAACTTCTGAAGCAACAACCGCAAAACCTTTACCATGTTCACCTGCTCTTGCGGCTTCAATTGCAGCATTCAGGGCTAACAAATTAGTTTGTCTTGCAATTTCTTCAATAATAGATATCTTACCTGCTATTTCTTTCATTGCAACAACTGTTTCTTCAACTGCTTTACCTCCGGTTTTAGCATTTTCAGCAGACTGCAATGCAATTTTTTCAGTTTGCGATGCATTCTCTGCATTTTGCTTAATATTTGAGGTCATTTGTTCCATTGAAGATGATGCTTCTTCTGCTGATGCAGCCTGTTTATTAGCGCCGTCAGATATCTGCTGAGAGCTGTCAGTTAATTCTATACTTCCATGAGATACTTGCTCTGCTGCAACTTTTACATTAGTTACAACTTCAGTTAATCCCTTAATCATTGAGTCTAATGCTCTCATTAACTTATCATTTTGGGACCTTTCTTTAGCAGTAACTAACAAGTTACCCGAGGCAATCTCTTCTGCGAATGTTGTAATTTCATTCATTGAGTCAATAAGGATATTTAAGTTAACTTTTATCTCATTAAAGTCGCCATTGTAGTTGTCGGTAATTTTATGAGGAATGTCTCCTTTAGAAATACGGTCAACATACTCAGCAGCAACATTTAATGGTCCAATTACAGAGTCTAACGTATCGTTTACACCCTGGATAATTGTCTTAAATTCTCCATGATGCTTGCTTGCATCTGCACGTACTGCAAGTTTACCTGCGATTGCAGAATTACTAAGAAGTTCAGTATCTTTTATTACCGACTGAATATTTTCAATCATCATTATTACTGCAGGTACAAGATTATCATTTGCCGAGCGCTTGCCTGCTTTTCTTACTGCTTCTAAGTCTTTCAAATCACCATTCGAGATATTGACAAGAATATCCTGAACATGTTTTATTCTGTCCTGAACTGTATTAACTGAATTACCGGTAGTTGTAAATATTCCCTGATAATGGCCTTCCACTTTCTTTGTATAATCATTTACAGCCATTTGCTCCAGTACTTTTGAGGATTCAACCAGTCCGCCTAAACCATCTATACATTCGTTCAGGTTGTTTTTTATTTCATTAAAGTCGCCGTTGTAATTATCGGTTATCTTGTTAGGGATTTCACCTTTTGCAATGCGGTCAACATATTCTGCTGCAACATTCAATGGCCCAATTACAGCATCCAAGGTATCATTTACACCCTGAATAATTTTTTTGAATTCACCTTCATGTTTGTTAACATCAGCTCTGGTAGCAAGTTTTCCCGCAACCGCAGCATCTGAAAGCATAATTGCATCAGAAATCAAATTACCAACAGATTTCTGCACCATATCCATATTATTATTGATCTTATTGAATTCTTGTTTCACTTCTTCAGTAAATTTATCTGATTCTTTGAGCTTCAAATTCAAATTCATATTTCCGTGTGCAAGCAAATCAAGGTTAGAAGCCATTCTGTCAACTTCTGCTTTTGTATATTCGCTTACTCTGATCATTGAGGTTAAATCCTGAACTGTTTCTATGTAACCGATTTTCTCTCCTTTTGCATTTAGCAAGAAAGATGTATCCTGTTTACAGCTCATTCCGCACCAGTCAAAGAATGTTTCTCCGTTACCTCTCTGCAATTGCTTGATACCGCATGTTTCCGAGTTACATATATTTGCACCGGCTGTACTGCAAGGCCTGCCTATTGCATCTTTTCTATCCTTAATATTATTCTGCCCGACCATCAGTTTCTCGAATTCTTTATTCAAGAATGTCCAGTTCATATCATTGTCAATTACGTGAACAGGGAAAGGAACAGAATCTATAATTGCTTCGTACCATTTTGTTTTATCAACAACTGTATCTAATGTTTCGTTAAATCCACCGACAATTTTTTTGTAGTTGCCCTGATGCTTAACAACATCCGCTCTTGTATCAAAATTACCTTTAACAGCAGCTTCGGAAAGCAGTAAAGAATCTGCAACCAATGCATCAAGGGCATCAATACAAGTATTAAAGTTATTCTTTATCTCGTTAAAATCACCGTTATAATTATCAGTAATTTTGGTAGGGATATCACCTTTTGCAATGCGATCAATATATTCAGCAGATACATTCAACGGACCTATTACTGCATCCAAAGTATCATTTACACCCTGAATAATTTTTTTGAAGTCTCCTTCATGTTTGTTTACATCAGCTCTGGTAGCAAGTTTTCCCGCAACCGCAGCATCTGAAAGCATAACCGCATCAGAAATCAAATTGCCAACAGATTTCTGAACTTTTTCCAGGTTATCATTAATCTTATTGAATTCTTCTTTGACTTCTTCAGTAAATTCATCTGATTCTTTTAATTTCAGATTCAGACACATATTTCCGTGTGCAAGCGAATCAAGATTTGAAGCCATTCTGTCAACTTCTGCTTTTGTATATTCGCTCACTCTGATCATTGAAGTCAAATCCTGAACTGTTTCTATGTAACCAATTTTCTCTCCTTTTGCATTTAGCAAGAAGGATGTATCTTGTTTACAGCTCATTCCGCACCAGTCAAAGAATGTTTCTCCGTTACCTCTTTGCAACTGCTTAATACCGCATGCTTCTGAATTACAGATATTTGCACCGGCTGTACTGCAAGGTCTGCCTATTGCATCATTTCTATCTCTTACATTCTTCTGTCCTACCATCAATTTCTCAAATTCTTTATTCAAGAATACCCAGTTCATATTATTATCAATTACATGAATTGGGAAAGGAACAGAGTCAATAATTGCTTCGTACCATTTAGTTTTATCAACAACTGTATCTAATGTTTCATTAAATCCACCAACAATTTTTTTATAGTGACCCTGATGCTTTAGCACGTCAGCTCTTGTATCAAAATTACCTTTAACAGCAGCTTCCGATAGCATAACAGAATCCGCAACAACAGAATCAAGAGCATCAATACAAGTATTAAGGTTATTCTTTATTTCGTTGAAATCGCCATTGTAATTATCAGTAATTTTATTAGGGATATCACCTTTGGAAATACGGTCAACATACTCAGCAGCTACATTCAAAGGACCTATTACAGCATCCAATGTATCATTTACGCCCTGAACTATTTCTCTATATCCACCTTCAAATTTCTGTGCGTTACCTCTTGTACTTAACTCACCCTTAACAGCAGCCTTAGACAAAGCAACTGCTTCAGTAACTAAACCTTTTAGAGTAGAAGTCACTTTAACCAAACTCTTGTTAAGCATATCTTTATCAGACCTGACTGTAATTTCGACATCT
This sequence comes from Bacteroidota bacterium, assembly GCA_030706105.1. Classification (GTDB taxonomy): domain Bacteria; phylum Bacteroidota; class Ignavibacteria; order Ignavibacteriales; family Ignavibacteriaceae; genus JAUZPC01. Next base: position 5,701 of record JAUZPC010000051.1, read on the forward strand.
AAATTACCGGCAGCAATATGATCCGCAACAACAGTCTGCTGTTTCATTGTTGCAATAAGAGCCTGGAAAGCTGATGCAAGCATACCTATTTCGTCCCGGCTATCTACATCTATCGAGACCTCTGTATCACCTTTTGCAAGTTTCTCTGCAAGCTCTACGACCTTATTAACTGGTTTGCTAATCATTCTGGCAATGAGAATGCCCAAACCAATTGCAACAATAACACATATTATCATGAAGATGAGCATAATATTGCTTGCTGAATCAGCCTGCTTAGTATTGCTATCTGCTTTTTCCTTAGCAGCTTTTTGCATAATATCTACAATATTTGTGATATCTTTCATCTCTTCGCGTGAAGTTTTTTCAAGAGAGCCCCTTACAAGTAAATTCGCTTCATTGTCTTTATTTACCTTTGCCAATTCAATTAATTGATCTAGGTCTTTTCCATAGCTGACTCTTGCTTGTTTAAATTCACTCCAGGCATCTTTTAATTCAGAAGAAGTTATGCTTCCCTCAAAGAGTTTTCCTAATGCACTAATCGAATCCCGATATACTTGTATTTTATCCGCATAGGAATTAATGTCTTCTTTAGACTCAGCTGTAACAACTTCCCTGGTATTCAATCTTACTCTTTGGAAATAAGTTGATATCTCCCCAATCTGAGCCAGTGGGACAGTTGTTTTTTCATATAGTTCAGCCCCACTTTTATCAAGTGATTTAATATTTGAGATACCTATATAGCCATTAACAGCTGCTATAATAGCCACCAGTACAAAACCCGATAATAATTTTGTACCTACTTTTAAGTTATAGAACCATTTCATACACATAGCTCCTTTTTATTTTTGTTTTAAACTTTCTTTAACTATTCTGATTGTTTTTTTTATCATCTCTTCCGTGCTTGCGGTTATACTGTCACCGTGCCCGGGATAAATCACACTAATTTTTAGCTTTGCTAATTTCTGCAGGGACTCTAAGAACTCCGGCTCATATACACCTCCGCCTGAATTTATCTGAAGATTCGTATCACCTGAAAACAATACCCGTTCCTCTTTACAATAGAAACAGAATGAATCACTTGAGTGCCCGGGAGTTTTAATTGCTTCAAAATATTTATCTCCCATTATGAATATTTCGTTGTCTTTCAACAATTTATCAATTCCTAAGGATGAAGTTCCTGCATATACTATGGGAGTATATGCCCTCTTTAAAGCATCTACTCCGCCGGCATGGTCAAAGTGTGTGTGTGTCAGGAACACTTTATCAACTTTCTTTTTGCCGACACCTGTATTTACTAATTCAATTTGGCTAATTAGAAAATCATCAATACCGGAATCAATTACTGTGTTCACATCATTAAGTGCATTCCAGCTCCCGAGAACTAAGTAAGTATTCCCACTGTAAGTATTCGGCCTGGTTTTTAGCTTAATAACTTTCATTATGCAGCTAACTTTCTAAATAGTTGTGCATCCGGAACTACCTGCTCAAACAAATGGCTGCATTCCTGCGGCATTTTTTGGGTTTGTTCAGTAGTAAATAACCCGCCATCAGCCAGGGACTTATGAAACATCTTTATTACTTCAATCCGCTCATTGTATTGCAGATGTAATAGCACGTTTTTACATACTATTAAACTGAACGATTCTCCAACAGGCTTAAGGCTAAGTAAATCATGTTTAATAAACTGCAATCTACTTGTTAGGGACGCATCAATTTTATGAAAAGCAGCTTTTCCCTCAGCCGGCGTAAAATACTTTGCAAAAATATCTTCTGGTATTCTCTTTAATTCTTCCTCCGGGTAAACACCATTCATAATGGTTTTACCAAATGTATCTTGTTCATCTATATCGCTTGCAAGGATCATTAGATTTTGAAATGAAAATTTTCCCATCTTTTCTGCTAACAGAATAGCCAGCGTATAAGGTTCAGGCCCCATTGCACAGCCCGCATCCCAAACGCGGATCTTGCTGCGCCCCGATACTGCAGGAACAAAATGCTCAACTGCATGATTTAATGTGTGTGTGTCTCTAAAGAAAAATGTAAATGCCATCGTGTTCTCTCATCGTTATAATTTTAAATTATCCGCTTCTTCTATCTCTGCCATTTTATTGATATCTATTATTAAAGCAACATTTCCATCACCCAATATTGTGGCACCAGATATGCCTTCAACATCCTTAAATGCTTTGCCTAAATTCTTTAATACAGTCTGATGTTGTCCAACAACGCTATCGACCATAAAACCCAACCTTTGATTCTTTACACCGGCAATAACTATTTGCTGAATATCCGGGGAGTCTTCAGTTATGTCGAATTTTTCTCTTAATTTTATAAAAGGAATTATTTCTCCTCTTACATCAATTATATTTCTTCCATGGAGGTCGTTCAATTTCTCTTTAGATATTTCAATGCACTCTTCTACAATTGATAACGGAAGGACAAACATATCTGAGCCTATTTTAACAAGCAGACCATCTATAATTGCTAAGGTAAGCGGCAGTTTTAAGGTTATTACAGTACCTTCGCCCGGTTTGCTGTCTACTTCTACATTTCCCCGCAAAGTTTCAATTGCCTGTCTTACAACATCCATTCCGACACCGCGCCCTGAAACATTAGTTACTTTTTTAGCAGTGGAGAATCCCGGATGAAATATTAATGCGAATAATTCTGAATCCTTCAACTCTACATCGGGTGAAATCAGACCTAAAGAAATTGCTTTTTCCCTGACAGCATCTTTATCAATCCCTTTTCCATCATCCTTAATCCTAACCAAGACATAACCGCCTGACTGCTCAGCAGATAATTGGATGTTTCCGACTCTCGGTTTATTGTTTTTAGTCCTTATATCCGGGGATTCAACTCCATGATCAATGGAATTCCTTATAATGTGAACAAGAGGGTCATTCAATCTTTCAATTACAGTTTTATCCAACTCAGTTTCAGCGCCCTCAGTTGTAAGTTCAACTTCTTTTCCAAGTTCAGCGGATAAATCTCTTACTAATCTTTTAAATTTACTAAATGTGGTTCCTATAGGAAGCATTCTGATATTCAGAGCACTGTCCCGCAATTCCCATGTCAGTCTTTCAACTTCTTCAGATATGGTATATAAATCAGTATTATTAAGCTTTGTAACAGTTTGGCTTAATCTTGCCTGAACAATTACTAACTCACTCACAAGGTTAACTAAATAATCCAATTTTTCGGCACTTACGCGAAGACTTGAAAGATGTTCATCTTTTGATTTGTCATCTAAATGCCTGGCTGTTCCATTATTTGCTTTTAACTGTTTATCTTCTTTGATAATTTTATTTATTGTATCTGCATTTAATTCCTGATTGCCATCAATTTTTTCAGAAATAAGCGCCAGATTAGCGTTAGTTATATGCCCTGTTTCATCAAGGATCTCTATATTCAGTGTACATCTATCTTCAACAAAAATGAAAACATCTTTTATATCATCAAGCTGAGAATGTGAATTTATGATTATATTAAACCCTGCATAGCATAACTCCGGCTGAATTGTGTCAAGCGGAGGGATTTCTGATGTCTTGACGGAATAGGTAAGCTCCCCCAGAGTCTTTAATTCTTCAATTAGTTTAATAGGATTTGTCCCTGACATAAATATTTCTTTGTCAGGCTGAAATGTAACTTTATATGTCCTTTGTATATCACCGGGCACAGCGTGCTCAATTTTAACATCAGCGGGAGCTTCAGTTTTTTCTTTTTTTAATTCAGATACATATGACTTAAATGTCATGATGATTTTCTTACCCAAATCATCATCTGTTCTTTTAACTCCATCATGCTCCTCAAGCATTAATGCTATCTGATCTTTTGCTTTAAGAGTAAGGTCTATAAGTTCTTTTGTAACCGGCATTTCTCCGTTACGTACATAATCATATACAGTCTCAATGTCATGTAAAAACATGGCTATCTCATCGAACCCGAACATTCCACCGGAGCCCTTAATAGTATGAAGAGCCCTGAATATTTTACCGATTAACTCATTATTTGTAGTATCCTCCTCTAAACTAAGGAGAGAGTTTTCCAAATCGGTCAGAAGTTCATTAGCTTCTATTATAAATGCTTGTATATGTCGGTCTATCATTATAAATTCCTTATAATACTTTCTTTACAACAGCCAGCAATTGTTCGGGCTTAAAAGGTTTAACTATCCAGCCGGTAGCTCCGGCATTTTTACCTTCAATTTTTTTGGTATCCTGAGACTCAGTTGTAAGCATAATTATTGGAACAAACTTTGAAATATTTCCGGCTCTGACATTTCTAATAAGAGTTATTCCATCCATAACAGGCATATTTAGGTCCGTAATAATCATATTAACTGGGTTTGACTGTAATTTGGCGAGTGCATCTGCACCGTCAGAAGCTTCTACAACATCATAACCCGCTTCCTGTAAAGTAAAGCATACCATCTGCCTTACACTGGCTGAGTCATCAACTGTCATTATCTTTTTTGCCATCTATTTTACTTCCGCTGAATTAGTAATTGATTTTGATAAATTGAATGCCTTAAGCTCTTCTATTAAAGAAGAGGAACAACCGGTGATATAAAATTCTTTTTTGCAGGCTTCGGCATATAAAGAAGCCGAGACCAGGAGCTGCAAATATGTAAGGTCATGTTCCAAAATTTTTTGGTTACTAACCTCAATAACGTTATTCTCATTTATCGCCTGCAGCAATGCATCTCTTATTTCTGCCGAATTCTGAATATCCATTACTTCGTCAGCAAGTATAATAATTCTATTACCGGTTTTATTGATTTCCATTTATTTTCCTATTAGAATAATTCTATGTTATCACCCAAATCATCTGAATTATCAACAGAGATGTCTTCTCCATTCAACAATCTGTCATGTATGCTTCTTTCGCTATCCATAGTATATTTATTCTTAAGCTGCTCCAAATCATCTTTCATCTCACTGCTCTCCTTACAAAAAGGGGCAGTATATGTAATTATATCTTCCAGCTGTTCTATCATCTTATAGATATTTAATTTCAATATTTCTTTAACTGACCCAAATAGTACCGAGTCATTCGTTTCTTCATTTAGTGAATTTACCTTTTCAGTCAAATTATTAAATAGACTTGCAGAGTCTGATTCAAATTGTTGCAGATTATTCATTATATTATTCAGTCCTTCAGACTCATTGTCATGTTTATCTTGGTCCGTACTGTTATATTTCATTAGTTCGGCTGCAGAACAATTAATTGCATTCACATATTCTCTAATTTTTCCGGTTAAGTCTTTTGCATCATTTGAAAGCCCCTGTATTGATTCTGCCAATACATCAAGGGCAGCCCCTTCTCTTCCGCTTTGTGATGCCTTTATTCTGGAATTTAAGGAGATGAGTTCAATTTCATTACCGACATCCTCAATTTCTTCAATCAGGTTTGTTAGTGCTACAACTGTATCGGTAATCTGTTTGACTGATTTATAAAAATTGTTTCTAAGGCCTGAATTAACTTGCAATTCTTTATTAACAACATCTAACCCTCTGGTTATAGTATTGATGTAGCTTTCTTCTCTTTTATCTTCAATTCCAAGTGATGAAGATGTTATGTAAATTGATTGTATTTCGCCTTTCAAAGTACTAAGGCCATCCTCTATATGGTTCAATGCAGAGGCCAATTGCTCCCCGGAATTTTCTAATTGGGCCATTTGAACCCTGCATATTTGATTAATAATCGTAATATCAGTTAATTTCTGTTCTTCATTCTGGTCATTCAGAGATGCTGAAAGCTTTTGAATTCCCTCAATTGC